>JAZQPN010000505.1:0-9723 GCA_045628585.1 Bacteroidales bacterium
TCAAAATTCATAAAGCTATGGAAGTATATCAAATTTGGCTTATTGCCGCAATCGTATTAGTGATCGTCGAAATCTGCACTGCGGGTTTCGGTTCAATCTGTTTCGCCATTGGCGCTGGTCTGGCCGCACTTGCTGCTGGTCTTGGTGCCGGATACACTTGGCAAATTGCAGTTTTTGCCATCGTTTCGTTGCTTACCTTCATCTTCCTTCGTCCTGTCGTAGTGAAATTTCTTGACAGAAAATCGAAAGACGTGAAAACCAATGCCGATGCCTTGATTGGAAAAAAGGCTCTGGTTTCGGAAGATATTGATTCTGTTGCCCATACAGGCCGAGTGAGAGTCGATGGCGATGAGTGGAAAGCCGTTTCGGAAGACGGTTCCAGCATCGGAAAAGGCATGGAAGTCGAAATCGTAAACCGCGATAGCATTATCGTTACCGTTAAAGCACTCTAATTAAACAAATAAACAACAAACACTTAAACATTAAACACTATGAATGTCGTACTGATCGTATTAGTCGTTCTCGTTGTGTTCTACGTACTCAGCGGAATTAAGATTGTTTCCCAGTCGGAAACCATGATTGTCGAACGCCTTGGCAAGTACAACCGTACCTTGACCGCCGGCATCAATGTCATTTTGCCCGTCGTTGAACGTGCAAAAGACACCATCATTCGCCGTCAAAGCGGTTCCATTGCCCGCACCACGCGCATTGATATGCGTGAACAGGTGTATGATTTTGATAAACAGAGCGTTATTACAAAAGATAACGTTATGACTGAAATCAATGCACTGCTGTATTTCCAGATTGTTGACCCGATGAAGGCTGTCTACGAAATCCAGAATCTTCCTGTGGCCATTGAAAAACTGACCCAAACCACCTTGCGTAACGTGGTCGGTGAAATGGAACTTGACGAAACCCTTACTTCGCGCGATACCATCAACTCGAAACTCCGTAATGTTCTTGATGATGCTACCAACAAATGGGGCGTTAAGGTTAACCGCGTTGAATTGCAGGATATTACACCTCCTGAAAGCATCCGTCGCACTATGGAACTGCAAATGCAGGCTGAACGTAACCGCCGTGCCGAAATCCTGAAGGCAGAAGGTGAAAAGCAGGCTCAAATCCTGAATTCAGAAGGTGAGAAGCAGGCCGAAATCAATGCGGCTGAAGCTGAAAAGCAGGCCAACATCCTGAAGGCTGAAGGTGAAGCCCGCGCAAAGATTCTGCAAGCCGAAGCTGAAGCCACAGCCATTCGTCAGATTTCGGATGCCGTCGCTGACAAGGGTTCCGATCCTGTCAACTATCTGCTTGCCGTTAAGTACATCGAAACCCTGAAGGATGTTGCTGGCGGTCAGAACAATAAGACGGTCTACCTGCCATACGAAGCATCCAACGTGCTTGGTTCGCTGGGCGGAATCAAGGATCTGTTCAACAAATAATCACCTTGTGATTGAAACAAATGAG
Source organism: Bacteroidales bacterium (assembly GCA_045628585.1). Classification (GTDB taxonomy): domain Bacteria; phylum Bacteroidota; class Bacteroidia; order Bacteroidales; family F082; genus Limimorpha. The sequence continues at coordinate 1,465 of JAZQPN010000505.1, forward strand.
CCGCGGCCTTCGGGTTGCGGCTTATTTGTTTTCCGTATTATATGAAAAGCTTTCGGCGGCTTGCGAAAAACTTGTTTCGGATTGCTGGTAAAGCACGTTTTTTTTCTTCGGCTGGTTGAGTTTGATGAAAGTCTCGTCGAGAATCTGGACAATGCCTTCCAAAGTCTGTTGACGGATGTCGGCTTTGCGCAACTGGCATTCCCAAATGACCATTGTGTTCCAGCCCATGGCCTTGAGTTTTTCGCGTGTTTCGATGTCATGGGCTTTGTTGCGTGCGATTTTCGCCTCCCAATATTCTTTGTTGCTCTGAGGGTGAGAAGCTAACTTGCAGTCTTCGTGACCATGCCAGAAACAGCCGTGAATGAAGATGGCAGTGCGGTATTTGCGCAAGGCAATGTCGGGCTTGCCAGGCAATCGTTTTACATTGACACGGTAACGGAACCCTTTGGAAAACAGATGTTTCCTCACAATCATCTCGGGCTTAGTGTTTTTGCCTTTGATTTGCTGCATGATGTAGCTGCGCTGTTCGGGTGAGAAAATGTCTGTCATGGTTGATGAAAAGTTGTGGCAAAAGTACTGAAATTTGTATTTCAAAAGTAAAAGACATATCTTTGCAACGAAATAGCAGCAAATGGAAATTCTCGATTTATACGATAAGGAGCTGAAACCGACGGGAAAAACGGTTGAACGTGGCAAGCCGATTCCGCACGGTTATATGATTCCGATTGTCGCTGTTTTCGTTTATAACGACAAGGGCGAGTATCTGATTCAGAAAGTTGCGAAATCCAAGGGAAACTATTATTCTTCGACGGCGGGTCATGTGCAAAGCGGTGAAATTGATTTTGCGGCAGCCATGCAGCGCGAGCTGAAAGAGGAAATCGGACTTTCGGTGGCGAAAAGCGAACTGAAACTGGTGAAAATCCGCCGTTACGAATATAAGTTCACCTTTCTATATATGCTGAAAAGCAATGTCCCCGTTGAAATGTTGCGCCTTCAGGAAGAGGAAGTGGAATCGGTGAAATGGATGAGCCGCGACGAAATTGAGCAACTGTGCAATCAGAATCTTTTTCAGCGCGTTCATTATCAGCTGCTTGTCGATTGTGAGGAAATATTGAACTGCACAAAGTAAAGTCTTTGTGTTTATCGTAAATTTTCCTAAATTTGCAGCAATTTTATTAGTAATTAAAACCTAACATAATGATAGCAAAAGAATTACTTGACCCGAAAAGTATCGTGGTCGTTGGTGCTTCCGCTGACATTCATAAACCAGGCGGAAAAGTATTGAAGAACTTATTGGAAAGCCCTTTCAAAGGACAGGTTTATGCCGTCAATCCTAAGGAAGCCGAAGTGCAAGGCGTGAAATGCTATGCCAAAGTCGAAGACCTGCCTCAGGTCGACTGCGCTATTTTGGCCATTGCCGCCAAATATTGCGCTGCAACCGTCGATGTTTTGGCCCTGCAAAAAGGCACGAAAGGCTTCATCATCATCTCAGCTGGTTTCGGCGAGGAAAATGCTGAAGGTGCTGCTATCGAACGCCATATTGCTGACACCATCACCAGCGTCGGCGGTTCGTTGATTGGCCCTAACTGCACTGGCTTCCTGAACACCAATTACTGCGGTGCTTTCGATGCTCCAATCCCGCCGCTTGACCCACAAGGCGTTGATTTCATTACCGGTTCAGGCGCAACGGCTGTGTTCATCAAGGAATACGGTATGAGCAATGGCCTGACTTTCAATAGTGTTTGGGCTGTCGGTAACTCGGCTCAGGTCGGTATCGAAGATGTCCTTGAACATTTGGATGAGACCTTCGACCCTGAAAAGAGCAGCCGTGTCATCATGCTTTACATGGAAAAGATTTCCAACCCGCAGAAGATGCTGAAGCACGCCCGTTCACTCATCAACAAGGGCTGCAAGATTGCTGCCATCAAGTCGGGTGGTTCTGCTGCCGGCAGCCGTGCCGCAAGTTCGCACACTGGCGCTTTGGCTACATCTGATGTTGCTGTCGATGCTTTGTTCCGCAAGGCTGGTATCGTCCGCTGCCAGAACCGTCAGGAACTGACGACGGTTTGCGCCATTTTCATGCATCCAGAAGTGAAGGGCAAGAATATGGCCGTCATCACTCACGCTGGTGGTCCTGCCGTCATGCTGACCGATACTTTGTCGAACAACGGCATGGATGTGCCGCACCTCGAAGGTCCGAAGGCTCAGGAATTGTTGGGCAAACTGTTCAACGGTTCTTCGGTCGGTAATCCTATCGATTTCCTCGCTACGGGTACCGCCGAACAACTCGGTTACATCATTGATGCTTGCGAAAACGATTTCGACAACATCGACTGCATGTGCGTCATCTTCGGTTCGCCAGGTTTGTTCTCTAACTATGAGGTTTACAAGGTTTTGGACGAAAAGATGAAGACCTGCAAGAAGCCGATTTTCCCGATTTTGCCATCCATCATCAATGTGAAGGACGAAATCGCCGACTTCATCCAGAACAAGCATAGAATCAACTTCCCGGAAGAATGTGTCTTCGGCAACGCACTCTGCAAGATTTACAACACGCCGAAACCGCAGCCAGAAAATCCTGTGATGCCAGAAATCGATGTGAAACGCATCCGTGAAGTCATCGACAGCTGCGAAAACGGTTATATCGACCCTGAAAAGATTGCTCAACTCCTTGATGCAGCAGGCATTGCACAAAAGCAAATCCGTGTTGTCGACAAGAGGCAGCAGGCCGTCGACTTCGCTAACGAAGTGGGTTATCCGCTCGTGATGAAGGTCGTGGGACCAGTCCACAAGTCAGATGTCGGTGGCGTGACCTTGAATGTCCGCAACATCGAAACCGTGGAAAAGGAATTCGACCGCTTGATGGCCATTAAGGATACTTACGCTGTTGAAATGTACCCGATGCTCGATGGTACCGAAGTTTACATTGGCGCTATCCGCGATGCCAAGTTTGGTCATCAGGTGTTCTTCGGCTTGGGCGGCATCTTCATCGAAGTCTTGAAGGATGTTCAGAGTGCCATTGCTCCGGTCTGTGTCGATGAAGCTAAAGATCTCATCACCAAGCTCCGTGGCTACAAGATTTTGCAAGGCGTCCGTGGACAGCAGCCTGTCAATGTCGACATTTATGCTGAGCAGGTCGCCCGTGTCAGTGCTCTTGTGATGGCAGCTCCTGAAATTGCCGAAATGGACCTCAATCCATTGCTCGGCAATCCGAAGAATGTTGTTGCCGTTGATGCACGTATTAGAATTGAAAAATAAGAGCTGGACTGCGAGACTGCGAGGTCACGGGACATCGAGGTGCTGGTGTCTCGGGACCTCGAAATCTCGCGCTCTCGCAGTCAAAAAATAACAAATATGATTACCGAAAAAGCCACCTATTATCTGGTTTATGCCGCTCTGGTTGCCGTCACTTTTTTGGCTGACCAATGGCTTAAAAAACCTGAAAAAAAGTATCGTACCCTTGGCTATGTCGTTAGTCTCGTGGCCGATTTCGCGATTTTGGGTTATGGCATGTACCTTTATTTTGTCAAGGGCGAAGACCAGACGGGTTTCATCCTCGGCAGCATCATTTTTGCCGTTTGCGTTTTGTGCCTTTTGGGCCGCTATTGGCAGAACAAGGAACTAGACAAGCGCAGAAGGCATGACAGCACAACACCAAAAGAATAGTCCGTTATGAAAAAATCAGATGTCATTACAATAATAGTGGTTGCCGCTGTCATTTGCGGCTTTGCTTTTATTCCAGGAGCTTGGAATTGGTTCAACACCACGACCGCCAATCACGGTTTGCTGATGAGTTTCTTCAAGTTTGCCATCCTCGGCACTTTCGGCGAGATGCTTTCCTTGCGTATCCGCGAAGGCGTTTACATGAAGAAAGGTTTCGGTTTGTTGCCGAAACTTTTGATTTGGGGCGTGTTGGGTGTTGTCATCGCTTCGGCCATGACCATTTTCAAGACGGGAACGGTGGCTTTGCTTGATAAAGGTTTCCATTTCGATGGCAAGGCTGCGGCTTGGTTTGCCGGTAATCTGAGCTGGGGCAAGTTCTTTGTTGCCTTGTGTGTCAGCGTGTTGATGAACACCTTGTTTGCTCCGGTCTTTATGACTTTCCACAAAATCACTGATATCCACATCGCTGAAACAGGTGGTTCGCTGAAGGGATTTTTCGGCAGTAAACTGAAAATGCGTGAAACCATGTCGCAGAAAATCAATTGGGACACGCAGTATGGTTTCATTTTTGCCAAGACCATCCCGCTTTTCTGGTATCCGGCACATACCATAACATTTTTGTTGCCAGGTACTTACCAAGTGCTTTTCGCTGCCTTCCTTGGCGTTGCCCTTGGCGTGATTCTGAGCATTAAGAAATAATCGGATTTTATCGAAAAAAATGAGATTATATTTGCAACTTTGAAAGTTTTTTCAATACATTTGCATCATAATAAAGGTTGGTTGTATCGGTTCTCGCAGTCAGCCTGGTTAAAATAAGCAGAACCCGTTTGTAAATTTTAAAAACACCTAATCATGTCAGAAAAGAAAGTTTTCCCAAAACCAGTGCTCATCATCAGTTTCATTCTCATCCTTTTCGGATGCGTCTGTAGCTGCATTGAACTTTTTCACCTGTTTTCAGATTGGAGTACTATCTCAGAAGGTCGCTCTCTAAGATTGGTTATGGGCTTGCTGTGCATTGCAGGCTTCATCATGACCATACTCTATCAACTTAACATCTTGAAGGATTCCCGATTCTTCTACACAACTCTGATTTTCATTTTCGGTTTGACCGTAGCTATTTCTGGCATTGTGTATGCCAATCCGGAAGCTAAATCGACGCTGAACAATACAGCGGTTACAGCTGTGGCAGTGAGAGTGATACAGTTCCTGTCGCTTATCGTTTTTGCTTGCATTTTTGTCTTTGATGCGCGTTGCAAGGATCTGAAGAGCCAGTATTTCAATGATAGCATTGCTCCGTTGAGCCGCATCCTCTTCATGGAATTGGCCGTCATGTTGATTTACCTTTGCTGCGGCATGATTCCTGCTGGCTTCGAGTTAAAGCTGGGCGTATTTGTCCGTCCGTTGCTCTTTGTGGGCGTTTTCATTTGCTATGCTACCAGAATGGCAATGAAAAAGGAACAAAAGAAAGAAATAAAGTAAATTTGCTACACATATTGATGAAATAAATTGGCAGCGGAAACAATTCCGCTGCCAATTTTTATGGCATGCTGCTTTTGGATAAACTTTAACATTCAGCAATCGGCAGCTATATATTATTATTGCTGTCCGCTATATAAGTCGTCGCGAAGCTCATAGTAAATTAAATTTTAATGAATTATGATCTTTTTCTAAACAGGAGGCTTACTTTTCAATAATTTCATAATCATCACAATCTCAATAGAAAGCAAAGAGGCTGAAGTGTTGAAAGCTTGACCGGGGAGGGTTCGCGGGCCACGGGCAAAATGCGGGGCAGCGTCCGCCAAAAGACAGACTAAGTGTTTGAGCCTTAGGGAACTGCATTTATGTTCCGCGACTTAAGGCTCAGACACTTAGGCTGGCTGTGCGTAGGGCCGATGATTTTGCCCTTGAACTTTGGTTCTTTTCTTTCAAGTTATCATTGTCGGTGGGACAAACGGACGCTGGATATAACAGGCACGGAGTGAAAAATCACCCAATGTAGTCCATTTCACCATCTTTCTAAGGATGTTTCCGACTGAAGTGTTGAAAGCTAGACTGGGGCGGGCGCGGGGGCCATGGCGAAATCAAGAGCCTTTGCATTTAGGCGATTGATTCATTGAACGGAGGCGAAATAAAAGCGGGAGCAGCGTCCGCAAAAGACGGACTAAGTCGCTGACATTCACGGAGGGGCGTTTACGTTTGGGCTTTGCCCACTACCCGACCTGAAGGTCAGTGACTTGGCTGTTACCCAATTGCCTTTGTCTCGGCATAGCTCAAGCAAGCTTGGCTCTGCTCTCAACTTGCGGCAATTTAGGCCGGCGTGCGTTGGACCGTTGCTTTTCGCCTTGATTTTTTGCAACTTTTGTATCAAGACAAAAGTTGGTAAAATTGTAAAAGTATTGATTATTAACAAGTTGTATTTTAGTTATATAGAAGAGAAAGGGACGGAAAGAAGAAAAATCGGCTGTCCGCTAATATTAGCGGACACTAATGGTTCTAATGAGTCTTTGGCAATCATTATAGACCAAAAACCATATTGTTGGCATAAAAAAACACGGGAAAGACCTTTCCCGTGTTTCAAGTCAATTATATTGAAATTAATCCAATGTGTGGATTACGAGGCCTGAACGAAGTTTCGGTTCAAACCAGGTGGTCTTTGGAGGCATGATGTTGCCGCTGTCGGCGATGTCGATGATCTGCTTCATTGAAACAGGATACATGGCGAAAGCAACAGCCATTTCACCGCTGTCGACACGGCGCTTCAGTTCGCCGAGACCACGGATACCGCCAACGAAGTCGATGCGCTTGTCGGTGCGGAGGTCCTTAATGCCGAGGATGTTGTCGAGAACATTGTCGCTCAGAATCTTAACGTCGAGGACGCCGATTGGGTCGTTGTCGTCGTAAGTGCCAGCCTTGGCAGTCATCTTGTACCAGTGACCATCAAGGTACATGCTGTGTTCGTGCAGCTTAGCAGGCTTGTAGATTTCTGTGCCCATGTCTTCAACGACGTAGGTGTTACCCAGAGCAGCGATGAACTGATCCTTGTTAAGGCCGTTGAGGTCTTTCACAACGCGGTTGTAGTCGATGACCTTCAGCTGGTTGTCAGGGAAGATAACGGTCATGAAGAAGTTGTATTCTTCCTTGCCGGTGTGGTGTGGGTTGTGTTCCTTCTTTTCCTGGCCGACGAGGGCAGCAGCAGCGCTACGGTGGTGACCGTCAGCGATGTACATGGCAGGAACCTTAGTGGCGAAGAGTTCAACGAGGCGGGCAATGATAGCCTTGTCATCGATGACCCAGAAACGGTGGCCGAAGCCATCTTCCTTAGCGATGAAGTCGTAAACCGGTTTGCCAGCGATAATCTTGTTGACGATTTCGTCGATTTCGTTGACAGCTGGATAGGCGAAGAACACAGGTTCAACGTTAGCGTTAGTGAGGCGGACGTGCTTCATGCGGTCTCCCTCCTTGTCCTTAGGGGTCAGTTCGTGCTTCTTGATGACTGTGTTGACGTAGTCTTCGCTGAAAGCGCAAGCCACGATACCATATTGCCAGTGAGCGTTAGCATCGGTTGGGTTCATGCTCTGAGCGTAGATGTAGAGCTTTTCTTCTTCATCTTGAACGAGCCAGCCGTAGTCTTTGAAAGAGTTGAAATTTTCAACAACCTTGATGTAGGTTTCGAGGTCGCTGTCCTTGTGGCCTTCTGGGAGGTCGATTTCGGCCTTGGTCACGTGGAGAAGGCTGTATGGATTGCCTTCACATTCCTTGCGGGCTTCTTCGGTGTTCAAAACATCGTATGGTCTTGAAGCGAGTTGAAGGACGATGTCTTCAGTTGGACGCCATCCTTTGAAAGGTTTGATTACTGACATTGTATGAGTTTAGATTTAATGATTTAAAGATTCAAGATTTAAAATTTAAAGATTTAGTGGTTCTCGGTTCTCAGTTTTCGGTTTACAGTTTACAGTTAACCGATAACTGATAACTGATAACTGACGACTGATAACTGATAACCCAAAAATCAAAATTCAAAGTTTTCTTCTTGCATGGGTTCTTGACGCTTCAATGAAGTGATCAGTGCGCCAACCATTTTGGTGAGTTCCATGAGTTCGTTGCGGATGTCATTTTCCTGTTCTGGGTCAATGAGCATTCTTTTTCCGGCCAAAGTGTTGAATACGACACACTTGCGGATGGAGCTTTTGGTGTTTTGAAGCTGACTGATGAATTCATTTTTACCTTCGGCGCCGCCATCAGCAATGGACATGACGACGTTTAAGGCTTCGTCGCTGAACCTGTTGAAGAAATGGGCATCGGAGCTGTCGGAATGGTTCGAAGCCAATGCTAATATCGAGTCTGAAAAATCGAGAGCCTTGTAGTAAAGGCGCAGGTTTTCAAACTTGAAGAAAGGCATGGTTTTGTTGTTTTCAGGAATCATTACAAAAAGATTAAAGAAAATCACCATCCGGCAAAAGGCCAAAATGGTGATTTTCAGGTTCTATGATGAAATTATTTGTTCACTTGGAATCTCTTGTTACCAGTCTTGAAGAAATCAGCGATTTGGTTGGCAGCAGCCAGACCAGCGTTGATGTTGGCTTCTTCAGTCTGAGC
>JAZQPN010000506.1:0-17070 GCA_045628585.1 Bacteroidales bacterium
AGCTCCGCTATGCTTCGGACTGCACGGCAAATGTAGGTAAATGATTCCCTCGGCGCTCTTTTTTACAAAACAAAATTTTCCTGCAATTTGACCTATAGAAGCATAACTGCTATTTTTTTCCTGCAATTTGACCTATACGCCGATAATTTTTGCTTCAAAAGAACTCATTCGGCACATCGAAACAAGGATGGAGGCATATTGTGAACATAAATTGAAGCGCTAGAACTGTTTTTTTGCACGAATTTTCATGCCTGAGCCGTGAGGCAGCCCTAAGCTGCAATAAGTGCTAATATCTTTTTCATTCTTATTCTTATTCTTCTATTTCTTCAATCTTAATGAACTCCACCTTGTCGGGGTTAATGAGTATAAGGTCCGATTTGCCTTGCTTGGTGATACGCACGGCCGGCCCCGTGGCGCCTTCGGTGGGCAGGTTTTCAAGAATCATTGCTTGACCGACTTCAATGGCAGGAACCGCAATGGCCAGTTTTGCCAGTGCAGCTTCCTTGTTGGCGGTTATCGTTTCGGCATCCGTGGCATTATTGATGTTGACGATTTCATCAGCGACCAATTCTTGTAAATAAGCAATTTCGGCATATTCACCCATTGCATCGGTAATAGATGTCAAAGCAATCGTTTCATAATAACGCCCGCAATTGAAATAGCCGCCATGCCAGACAGTATGGTCGTTTATTGGCAAATACATGTCTTCCCAAGTGTCGGGCAAAGTCAAGTCAATGAGATTGCTTTGTGAACTGACATTGCTGAAAGCATCATTGCCGATGGCGTTTTGGCAGGTGGAACCTTGGAATGAGACGGAAGCTAAGCTGGTGCACGACTTGAAGGCGTTCTTTCCAATGCTTGTAACGCCGCCAGGAATGGCAATGGAAGTCAATCCGCTGCTTTCAAATGCGCTTTCCCTAATATGTGTCACGCGGCTTGGAAGGGTAACGGAAATCAAACTGCTGCAGTTCTTAAATGCGCTTCCGCCTATGCTTGTCACGTTGCTTGGAATGTTAATCGAAGCCAGAACCGAACATCCTTCGAATGTGCTTGCTTGGATACTCGTAACGCCGCCAGGAATGGTAATGGAAGGCAAAACGCTGCAATTTTTGAATGCGCTTCCACCTATGCTTGTCACGTTGCTTGAAATGTTAACGGAAGTCAATCCCGAACATCCTTCGAATGTGCTTGCTTGGATACTCGTAACGCCATCAGGAATGCTAATTGATGTCAATCCCGAACAGCCTTGGAATGCGCTTTTTCCAATACCCGTCACGCTGCTTGGAATGGTGATGGAAGTCAAGCGCGAACAGTCTTGAAATGTGCTTTCTCCAATGCTCTTCACGCTGTTTGAAAGGGTGACAGAAGTCAAACGCGAACAGCCTTGGAATGCGCTTTTCCCAATGCTCGTCACGCTGCTTGGAATGGTGATGGAAGTCAATCGCGAACAGCCTTGAAATGTGCTTTCTCTAATGTTCGTCACGCTGTTTGAAATGGTGACAGAAGTCAAGTATATACAGTCTAAAAATGCGTAAATTCCAATGCTCGTCACACTGTTTGGAATGGTGATGGAAGACAAGAGCGCACAGTTATCGAATGCAAATTCTCCAATGCTCGTCACACCGTCTGAGATGGTGACGGAAACCAAGCGCTCGCAGTAACAAAATGCGTAATTTCCAATGCTCGTCACGCTGCTTGGAATGGCGATGGAAGACAAGAAATAACAGTTTCGAAATGCTCCGTTACCAATGCTTGTCAGACTGTTTGAAAGGGTGGCGGAAGTCATGTACTCACAATAATAGAATGCATATTCTCCTATGCTCGTCACAGTGTTTGGCAAGGTGACGGATTTCATAGTGCTGCAGCTTTTAAATGCTTCGTTACCAATGCTCGTCACATTGCCATCAAAAGTAATGACACCCATATCCATTTCGGCATCATACACATTGCTTGAAATGGTGGCACCAAAGGCATTGCTATTGTTAGGGGTCACCTTCTGCTTGTTTGTCGAGGTGTACCATATTTGGTTGTCTGGTATTTCGGCACTGGGGTCAAACTCGAAATTAGCCACAAGGTTGCGGTCGCTTGTCAAGGTGAAAGTGAAGGAAGGTTCGGCTGAGACCTGCGTGCCGTTTTCGGTCCAGTTCAGGAACCTGCAGATTTCGTTGGGCGTGGCCGTTACGGTAATTTCCGACCCTCCTGATGCCGTTTGCACTGACTCGCCGTTGCAAGTTGCCGAAACGGTTCCTCCTTCAGAAGGGTTGGCCGAAACCGTAATGCAGAACTTCCGTTCAAAGAAACACAGGTTGCCTGCGCTTGAACCGGTGTGTGACTTTATGATGTTGCCATCGTGATAAACGGTGTAGTCGGATGCGCCGCGTGAAGAAATGTTGCCGTCCGTTATGGACAGAGAAAAAGGATTTGCATCAAATGGATTGAAGCTTGAGAGTGACACGCCTTCTGCTGTGATGTATAAAGCTCCATCAGTGCAATTTGCATAATAAATACCGCCGTCGTCAGCGTTAACATAGAAAAATTTGTATTCGACAGGGCTTTCGGGATTTTTCGACAGTTGCATCTGTCCAACCTCAGTGCCCGAAGTGTGCAGGTAGTAATCGTTGCCATCTTGATAGCCGAGAACGTAAACGGCTCCTGGGGCAATGTCATTTAATGACATGACAGGTTCGTGATTGTACATGGGTGATTGCGCTATCAGCGCGAAGTTGCAGCACAACAGGGCAGCAAGAAATACTAATATCTTCTTCATTATTTGTGGTATGATTTCCTGATTTTCGGCCTGCAAAGATACGGCTTTTTGTCTTTATTCCTCTATCTTAATAAAATCCACCTTCTTCGGGTTATACAATCTGATGGTGTTGCCGTTTTGATCGGTCACTTCCACGGCAGGGCAGTCATCACATTCGGTGCCCATTTCGCCGAAGGCTTCGCCTTGACCGACTTCAATGGCAGGAACCGCAATGGCCAGTTTTGCCAGTGCAGCTTCCTTGTTGGCGGTTATCGTTTCGGCATCCGTGGCGTTGTTGATGTTGTCGATTTCTGTAGTGACCAACTCTTGCAAGTAATTGATATTGGCGTATTCGCCCATCGCGTTTGTGATGGCGGCCAAAGCAGATGCCCTGATTCCATGTTGCGCCATGCAATTAAGGGCGTCTTGCAAGGTGCTGCTTACATCGTTAGTGCTGCTGCAGTTTTCAATGGCATCTAAATACGCTGCTATAACCGAAATCTCTGCTTCCGACCAATCGGTAACCAAGTCCCGTTGGGCTTCGATTTCCGCTTTGGCTTCGTTCTTGCTTCTGCGTAATGCAATGCAGTTGAGTGCATTGCTTTTTTGTGTGTTCACTTCCGCTTTCGTAGAGGAGGCGTTAATAGCATTAATGCAAGAGTTGAGTTCACTCTCCAGATAGTAGGTCAGTTCATTGAATGCTGCTGTTATTTGTGCGCAGACATAAGCCTTGTACTCATCTAAGTCAAAATATCGGTTGGATATGAAATTGCCGCCGTGCCATGTCTCGCCTTCTTCCGGCAGGTATTCGATAGCCCATGATAATGGCAATGTCAGTTGAGCGGGACTTTGAGAGCCAATGTTGCCGAAAGCTCGGTCGCCAATGTTGTTCTCGCAGGCGTTGCCTTCAAATATGACCTGGGTTATTCCGATGCAACCAGTAAAGGCCCAATTCCCAATGTTAGTGACGGATGCGGGAATGGTGATGGAAGACAAACTCGTACAATCACTGAATGCATCAAGTCCAATTATTTGTAATTGTGAGTTTGGCGCAAAGGTCAGCGTTTCCAAATTACTACATGCTGTGAAGGCTCTTAGTCCGATTTTTGTGACTGAAGGTCCAATGGTGTATTCTGTTACCTGAGTTCCGAAAACATCTCTCATTTTAGGCATATTAGACAAAAAATCTACACTTAGCAAGGCATCGGAATTGATGGTGACGGAAGTCAAACCTGTGCATCCATCGAATGCGTCATCCCCAATGCTCGTCACGCCGCTTGGAATAGTGATGGATGGCAAACTCGTACAGTCTTTAAATGCGTCCTTTCCAATGCTCGTCACGCTGTTAGGAATGGCGACGGAAACCAAACTCGTACAGTTATCGAATGCCCTTTCTCCAATGCTCGTCACGCCGTTTGGAATGGTGACGGAAGCCAAACTCGTACAGCTATAGAATGTACTTTCTCCAATGCTCGTCACGCCGTTTGGAATGGTGACGGAAGCCAAACTCGTACACTGGAGGAATGCGCGTTCTCCAATGCTCGTCACACTGTTGGGAATGGTGACGGAAACCAAACTCGGACACCATGCGAATGCCTGCCATCCAATGCTCGTCACGCTGTTTGGAATGGTGACAGAAGCCAAACTCGAACACTGAAGGAATGCGCGTTCTCCAATGCTCGTCACGCTGTTGGGAATGGTGACGGAAGCCAAACTCGGACACCATGCGAATGCGTATGACCCAATGCTCGTCACGCTGTTTGGAATGGTAGCGGAAGCCAAATTATTACAATCATAGAATGCATTGCTTCCAATGCTCGTCACCTCGCCATTAAAAGTAATGATACCCATGTTTCTTTCAGAATAATATACATTGCTCTGGATTGTGGCACCAAAGACATCTGTAGAGCTTGGGACGACTTTCTGGCCGTTCGTCGAACTGTACCAGATTTCGTTGTTCTGCTGTTGCTTGCATTCAAAGAAACGCAGGTTGCCGTTGCTTGAGCCGGTGTGCGACTTTATGATGTTGCCATCGTGATAAACGGTATAGCCGGATGCGGCAGACGAGGAAATGTTACCATCCGATATGAACAAAGAATAATAACTTGTCATGTTTGGGTTGTAGCCTTCAAGATTCACAGTACCCTTATCGATGCATATCAATAATGAACCATCAAGGTTTATAGCTTGAGCGTTACAATCCTGACCACTATAGGACAATTTATATTTGATAGGGAAATTAGGGTTTTTCGCCAACTGCATCTCTCCATTGCCTGTTCCCGAAGCGTGAAGATAGTAATTGTAACCATCCTGATAGCCGAGAACATAAACGGCATCAAGGTCGATTTCGTTTAACGAAGAAATGGGGTGGTAATTATACAATGTGATGGATTGCGCCTTAACTCCTAAGCAGCCAAATAAAGCTGCAATAATAACTAATATCTTCTTCATTTTGTGGTAAATGTTTTTGCATTTTGGGCATGCAAAGATATGGCTTTTTTTGTTTCCTCGTATTCCGCAAATTTGTGTATCTCTTTAATACATAGGAAATAATATATAGGAAAAAACCATGGCTGCACCGGCCATGGCTTTTTCCTGTCATGCGGGTTTCTTATTCCTGAACGTTATATGTCGTCGTATCCATTGTAAGTTGCATATGAACCCGGCTTGAGCCTTAGCAAATATTTTGGATTAAGGTCTTCGAGGTTGGAATAAGGTTCATAACCGTAGTGTTGTTTGCCATCGATGGTAACATAGCAGTTAAAAGGAATGCCAACATTGTAAGCATCGTTCTCTTGCGACATAAGGTACACATCTTCGTAATACGAGATTGCAAAAGGATCGTAATTCTGGAAGGTGAAAATGGTGTGGTAGTACCCTTGGACAAGCAGTCCGCCATCTTGCAGACAGTTCAGGAGGGTATAGAACCTGCCGAAACTATTCCCGTAATAAGCCATTATTTGGTTAATTTGAGTATGTGTTAGCTGGGAAACGGCTGTAGCATCAGCATTTGAGAATGCGTCTTTCTGACCGTTAAGATTGCCTTGGTCTTTCGACGTGTGGGTTAGAGCGTCTGCCTGAAGGACAAATAATGCGTCTGAAAGCTGGCATTTAACTATGTCGTAACGGCGGTTGACACGATTGTTTTCGCTTGCGAAATATGCATAAAGATAATATACTTTATCTACGATTTTATTAACTTCATCGTCATCGTTTTTCGTCCTGTAATAGAGGGCTGTCAGCCATGCAGTGCGTAATGTCTCGGTGGCGACGGCAGCACGGAACATGTCGCAGATGTCGTAACCTGTCCTTTCCCAAGGCGTGTTGTGGAACACTGTCACATCGTAAATGGCAAAAATGTTGCGTGGCTTTTTGTGAAATGGTACACTATAAAGCAGCTGTTCGTCAACCAATTTTTTAAAGCTTCTGGAGGCCTTGCTGCCAGAAATGGGTTCGTCTGCCCAATGTTGCATGACTCGCGCTATCTGTCGCTCGGCCTCGGCGGAATCCATGTTATCTAAATTCTCATGAATGTACCTCAAAGAATCCATGTAATCATCGTTGATAGAAGTCAAGTCATTAAGAAGAGATTGAAATTCTCTGTAGAATTGCATTAATTGGCCGTAACCGACCTCGTCGATCGCTGCTAGTGCTTCATCTGTGTTTTCCATGAGCGTGTTCATCTGGCCCTCAATCACATCCAGTTTGTCAAGTATCTTGTTCAGCTTTGTCTGCGTTTCATCTTCGCCGACAATCGTATTGAGAAGCGCATTGGTCAGCATTGATCCCAAAGGTGAGAACATTCCTGCTACCAGGCCGCCACCGCCTTTTTCCAATACCCACATTCCTGCATTCGCCCAAAAACTGCCTTCTTTTGATGCATCGCTTCCTGCTGAACCTATCAGCTGATCGATGTTGATATACGGGAAGTCCATCGTGTCGATGATGTGGTTCATCGGGTTGCATCCTTGGGTGATGATGGGGTTGTACTCGGGAAAGTTGAAGTTGGCACCTGGTGTCGGCATAGGCTCCTGCACAGGCTCCGCATCATCTTTCTTGCAGCCCGTCAGTACGAGCGACGACATCAGGACGACGAATGTGGTCCTGACAAATGTATTTTTGAATGATTTTGCTTTCATGATGAATAATTTATTGGTTTGCAAGATTTCTATTTAGCATTGTTTATTCGGCTGGGATTATAATATCGCGAACTAAACGCAGTGCACAACCGGTACTGCTGGAGAGTTCTGCTTTCGGATTGACATACCTGTCGACCCATTTGCCTTCCTGCGATTGGAAGAAGAGTGCATAGGCAAAGTTGTATGAACTTTCGCAGTGCGTCGATGACCAATAGGCGCCAGCCTGGCCCTCGTAGGCACTGTTGTGATAACCGGCGGCAGGAAGGAATACGATGCCGGCGGCTGTAGCAGCCTCGTACTCTGCTTCAGTATCGAACGATTCCGTGTCGAAATCCTGAACTTTTGTCCCTGCATAACCATCGGGATAAAGGACAAGGCAATTAGGGTTACCCATCACCGTCACCCCTTTGCGATACATGTCGCGGCGGGTGTCATTGTCATAATTCTCACCGTAAGGATTGGCGCCATCGGTTGCGTAACTGAACAGGTACATCCATTCTTCGGCCGTGAGCACGCGCCAAATGTTTTGCTGACGGACCCCATTATCCATGCTTACAGTGACATACGGCATCGTGTTTCCAGGCTCGCCCCAACCGAATCGGGTGAAGGAAACGGGGTATAAAGGTTGATAAAGATACTGCTTTCCCTGGAAAAAATAACCATCAGAAAGAAGCATTTTTGTCATCAGGTTGCCCTGAGAGAAATAGACTTTTTTGTTTTCGCTAACGCTGAACAGACCTTTGATTCCTATTATGTCGTCAAGTTCCACCATATCGGTTGGCGCCAATCTGGTGATGGTGGCGCGGTGAATGTAGTCGCCTGCCACGCTGCTTTCGTCGATGGTGTGGCAGACGTTGTCAAGGTCGTACACGTCGATTTTGAATCCATGGCCTTCATTGCACAGCGTGCCGACTGGCACCACGAAATAGAAACTTGTCGGGTTTTCGCTCAGTGGGGTATGGTTGCAGTTGAGGGACAGTTTGTTGTTGCCTTCGCTCAAGTCTGAGGAATGGATTTCAGGTGTGTCTGTTTCTGACGACATGGTCACCGAGGCCTTGCCCCAAAGCATGTTGTCTTCATTGAGGTCGGTGAGCACCATTTTTTTCACCCATCCAGTGCCTGTGAGGTCGACCTTCAGGATGGCCATCGGCGTGCTGAAGTTGAACGTATTGAATTGATAGGAGTAGCCTAACATCGGGAGCGCGTCTCTGCCCAAAGTCGGAACACCGTTGATGGGTTCCTTGTAGGTTTGCTCCTTTGGCAGATAGAAGGTCACCGTATAGCTGTCGCCGTTGCGTTCAGCCGTAGGATTCCCCCATGTCGGATAAATGGCGCAGTAGGGAGGGTCTATTGTGTCGGAAGGGTGTGCCAGAGTTGTGAACTGTGCGCTTGTGGTGTTTGCGCCGCTTTCAAGTTCGAATTCGTAGCGTTTGTCGCCATCAAAGACACCAATGTGGTCGGCTTTGTCCCACAAAATAGGGGTCTGCCCGTCGGCCGTTGGACCGAGGTAGGTCTTTGCGCTGCTACTGAGAGCTGCGCTTTCCATTTTTGACCTGATGCAGACCAGGTCGTCGTTGTCTTTCTTGCAGCATGGCAGCAGCATGAGAGCTGTGGCGAATACCGAAAGAATCATGATACTTTTCTTCATGGTCGTTTTTGTGTTTAATTCTTATTTTTCCTTATCTATATTATCACTTGTCAGTTTCTTTTCTGTGCCGCATTATGGCGTAGGCACCGGCCATTCCTGCTAGCAGGAAAACGCCCGAACCTATCGGAGTTGGAATGTCTTCGTTGCCCAGTTCCTCATTTTCGCCTTCACCGTTGCGGGTGTTGGCGTTCTGGCCACTCCATTCAAAATGGCCGGTCAGGGTGTGTGCGTCTTTGCTCTCGTTGTTGGTGTTGAAAATCTGTGCTTCGGCACTGCCCGCAAGGGTTAGCATGGCAAGCAGTGCAAAAATGTATTTCTTTTTGTTCATTACTGTCTGATTCTATTACGTAAATTATTGTATTTCTTATTCTTCAATCTTAATAAATTCCACCTTGTCAGGGTTGTAAAGCCTGATGGTCTTTGTGCCTTTCTTAACATCCACGGCTGGGCAGTCGTCACATTCGATGCCCATTTCGCCAAAGGCTGTGTTTAGGCCGATTTCATAGGAAGCGATAGCTGCGGCCAGTTTGATCAGTGCAGTTTCCAAATTGGCAGTTATCGTTGTTGCATCCGTGGCGTTATTGATGTTGGCAATTTCGGCAGCAACCAACTCTTGTATAAAAGCAGTTTCAGCGTATTCGTCCATGGCTTCGGTAATAGATGCCAAGGCAGCCGGCCTATAGTAACGGGCGCAATTGAAATAGCCACCGTACCAAGCAGTGTGGTCGTCAATTGGCAAATACTTGTCTTCCCAAGTGTCGGGCAAAATCAAGTCTATGAGATTGTTTTGGGAACCGACAAATAAGAAAGCATTATTGCCGATGGCATTCTGGCAAGCGGAACCTTGAAATTCAACGCGAGTCAGGCTTTGACAGTCACAGAACGCACCTTCTCCAATGCTTGTCACACTGTTTGGAATGGTAACGTAAGTTAAGTTTGAACATCCCCTAAATGCATCTCCTCCAATGCTCGTCACGCTGTTTGGAATGGTAACGTAGGTTAAGTTTGAACAGTTCCAGAATGCATCTCCTCCAATGCTCGTCACGCTGTTTGGAATGGTAATGTAGGTTAAGTTTGAACAGTTCCAGAATGCACTTTCTCCAATGCTCGTCACGCTGTTTGGAATGGTAGCGGAAGCCAAGTTTGAACAGCCCCAGAATGCCAATTCTCCAATGCTTGTCACTTCGCTTTCAAAAGTGATGATACCTGTATTGGCATCAGGGTAATATACATTGCTCTGGATTGTGGCACCAAAGACATTTGTATATTTTGGGTCGACTTTCTGGCCGTCCGTCGATCTGTACCATATTTCGCTGTTATTCTGTTGCTTGTACTTGAAAAAACGCAGGTTGCCTTCGCTTAAGCCGGTGTGCGACTTTATGATGTTGCCATCGTGATAGACGGTATAGCCGGATGCGGCAGACGAGGAAATGTTACCATCCGATATGACCAAAGAATAATAACTTGTCATGCTTGGGTTGTAGCCTTCAAGATTCACAGTACCCTTATCGATGCATAACAATAATGAACCATCAAGGTTTATAGTTTGAGCGTTACAATCCTGACCACTATAGGACAATTTATATTTGATAGGGAAATTAGGGTCTTTCGCCAACTGCATCTCTCCATTGCCTGTTCCCGAAGCGTGCAGGTAGTAGCTGCTACCCTCCTTGTAGCCGAGAACATAAAAGGCATTAGGGTCGATGTCTTCTGGCGAAGGCAATGATATGACTGGCTCGTAAATGTGGCTGGATTGTGCCTTAACTCCTAAACAGCCCAATAAAGCTACAATAATAACTAGTATCTTCTTCATTTTTGTGTCTTCATTTTTGTGGTAAATGTTGCATTTTGGGCGGCAAAGATACACTTTTTTTCAATTGGAAAAGCAAGTGCTCCTTATTTTATAAGAGGCGCTGTGAGACGCCTCTTGTCATTTGTCATCATTATTTTCTCATTCTAAAGCCTGCCAGCAGGCAGACCGCTACAGCGGCAACGCCCACCAGCCACACCCATTCTGGGGGCTTCTCTTTTTGCTTTACGATATGTTCGTTGACCTTTTCAAAGCTGTCCCTCATGTGTATCGTATCCGTGGAGGCAACCAGTTCGCGCCCGGTGACTGTGTGATTCGTTTCACTGCTGATGATGGCCTTAGTGGCTTTTACTTTCACCTGTAGCGAAGGGCTGTCGTCCACGACGATTTCCACGCTGTCGAAGACGATGTTGAGGCGGGAGGCGAGGCTGTCGCTGAGGGCGATGGCCGTGAGGCGGCGTTGCGCGAGCGACAGCTCCTGTGTCTGGCTTTCCCGTTTCGTGCGTTGGCGCACCAGGGCGCAGCTTTCAAAACTCAGCACGCACATCGAAACAAGGGCAAGCCTTAGGAGCGAATTCGTTATGGCCGTGGATTTCTGCATGGGGATAGTCGTTTTTGAGTTGTCTGACAAGTGCCTTCAAGGCTTCTTTCTGTTTGGGCGTCCGCGTGTCCTTGGGTTGGCCCGAGGCATCGACCCCGCCGACATAGCAGATGCCGATGGAGTGGGCGTTGTGCCCTTGGCAGTGTGCGCCGCTTTCGGCTATTGGCCTTCCGGCATGGACGCTGCCGTCGGGGTAGATGACGAAGTGGTAGCCTATGCAGCGGAACCCACGTGCGCGGTGCCACCGGTCGATGTCGGCAACGCTGAAGGGCTGCCCTTCCTTGGTAGCGCTGCAATGGATGATGATTTCGGTGATAGTCCTCATGGTGGTGTGTTTTAGAACCAAAACCTACAAAACGAACAAAACCATTTTCCTGTGTATGGTCGCCTGCACAACCGTGCGGCTTCTTTAATCCGCTTGCGCAGTGAATGGTTTTCCCGATGCTGCGTAAGCAGCCGTCAGCCAGGGCGCAAGCGGTTGCGGTGCGCCCGTTTGATAAAGGTTTTGAAGGTTTTGGGTGTTTTGGTTTTTTCGGACAATTCAGTTGCCGGTTATGGTTTCGATAAGTTGTTTCAGTTCGGCATTCTCGAGCGTCAGCCGTGCGACCTGCGCCGAAAGGTTGACAATCTCCTGGCGCGCGTCAGTCAGCTCGGCATAGACCCTTTTGTTCTCCTCGACGAGTTCAAAGATGGTCTGCTGCATCTCGCGGATGGTCTTGTTCTGCCTCAGGCGGGTGGCCGCCAGCCAGCTGACGGCGCCCGTAACGGGCGCTGCCAGCGTGGTGATCCATTCGTAGGCGGTCATGGCATCAGTAGTCTAATCCGTGACTGGGTGAAGGCAGCAGGGGAGAGTCGTCGCCGTTGGAGGTGACGGCCTCGTTCTTGCTGATGTTTTTGCCCGTCTTTTCGGCGCGGGTCTTGATGATGAACGAACCGAAGCCGCGTGCAGAGACATCTTCGCCCGATTCGGCATAGCTGAGGTAGCAGCGCACCGTGTCGTCCGCTTCGCCCCAGCCCTTCACGTTGATGTCGAGGTTGGCATCGGTGCCGGTGACAGGCGTGTTGAAGACACCCAGCTTGCCCTGCGTCACGTTGTAGGCGACGACGATGAAGTTGGCCGTGACAGGCTTGCCGATGGCGCGGAGGTCATCCGCCTCGACGGTGATGGCCAAGCCTTCGCTGACCGTGCAGCTCAGCATGGGCGAGTCGATGCGCTTGCCGTTGCCGATGCCTTCGAGCAGGCCGAGGTCGACGCGCTTCACGCCATCGGCGGTGACGGCGCATTTGCCCAGCTGCTGCTGCAGGAGGTTGCGGCGGGTCTTGCCCTTCACGCTGTTAGGGAAGAGCGAAGCCAGCTGCTCGTTGCTGAGCTGCGAGGCCATCTGCGTCAGTTGTGCGAAATAGTCGCGCTGCATGACCTGTGCTTCGGTCTTCGGGTTCTTGATTGACTGGGCGATGCCACGCATGTAGCTGATGCCCTTCCAGGAGGCGCCAATGACGGAGCCAACCTTACCGTTGAATCCTCCAAGGATTCCAGATTTGATTTTTCCCATGATTTTTGATTTAAGGATTTATGATTTAAAGATTTAATGATTTTGGTTTTTAGTCGCTCATTGAGCTTGTCGAAATGATGCTTTTGAAATTTTGGTTTTTGGTCCTTTGTGAACGTTCACGGTGCAAATATATAGCAAAAAAACGGGATATTATCAAGCCTGTCCGCCATGTGCCGCAATGGGTTGCGATGTGCCGTCGTCTGCCGTCATAATGTGGTGGGGAGTGCACAGCCTGCCTGTCGGTGCGCCCTATGCCTAAGGAGGATTTGCCTTCAAGTTGATTACAGTCCATTTAACTTGAGATAAGCATTTCGGTCAAATGAATAAGCAAAATACCGCCAAATGAATAAGTGGAAAAAATATTTGTTTGTATTTCAAATATTTGTGTTATTTTTGCAACGGAAATAAAATATTGATAAATGGGAGAATATAAATACAAAAAAAGGATAGCTGACAGTCTTCTTGATTTGCAGCTGGAAAGTGCAGGAGCAGTACTTGTCGAAGGACCGAAATGGTGTGGAAAGACTACCACAGCCGAACAGAAGGCGAAAAGCGTGTTGTTTTTGGACGACCCTGAAAATATCGAGCAAAATCTCATGCTTGCCGAAACTCGCCCGAAAGCCATCTTGGAAGGCAAGACGCCTCGGTTGATAGACGAGTGGCAGCTTGCGCCAAAACTTTGGGATGCGGCACGTTTTGAGATTGACCATCGCCATGAGATGGGACAGTTTATATTCACCGGAAGTGCAGTGCCTGCCGACACGGGCAAAATCATTCACACCGGAACAGGGCGCTTCTCGTGGCTTATGATGCGGCCGATGAGTCTTTGGGAATCAGAGGAATCGACGGGCGAGGTCAGCCTGAAATCGCTGTTTGAGGGCGACACCGACATTTTCGGTAAGAACGACAAGAAACTGGAAGACATCGCTTATCTCATTTGCCGAGGCGGTTGGCCAGGCTCCATCAATTTAAGGGAAAGCCCTTCGCTCGCCATGGCAACCAACTACTATGAGGCTGTAGTGAGAAGAGATATATCGCGAGTCGATGGCGTTTCGCGCGACGAACAGCGGGTTCGGCGGCTGATGCGCTCGTATGCCCGGAATCAAGGCTCGCAAGCTCCGTATAACACCATTGCCGACGACATCTCCGCTAACGAAATCGAGCCCCTGTCGTCAATTTCTGTTTCCGATTATGTTGAAGCCCTAAAAAAGATTTTTGTGATTGAAGACATGAAGGCTTGGAATCCGAATCTGCGTTCAAAAACCGCCATTCGTTCGAGCGACACCCGCTATTTCGTTGACCCTTCCATTGCCGCTGCGGCTCTTGAACTCGGTCCCCTCAATCTGATGAACGACCTCAGGACTATGGGACTTTTCTTCGAGACGATGGCCGTGCGTGACCTTCGTGTTTATGCCGATGCCCTCTCGGGAAATGTTTATCATTACCGCGACAAGAACAACCTTGAATGTGATGCCGTTGTTAGTCTCCGAGGTGGCCGTTACGGATTGATAGAGATAAAGATAGGTGGCGAAAGGCTTATTGAAGAAGGTGTGAAGACTTTGAAACAGCTCGAAAGCAAAATTGACACCGACAAGATGAACAAACCGTCATTCCTCATGGTACTGACTGCTACAGGCCAGTATGCGTTTCGCCGCCCCGACGGGGTGCTTGTCGTCCCGATTGGTTGCCTGAAAGATTGACGACCATAAATGATAGGACGCTGGAGTCCGGTGTCCTTTTTTTGGGGGACGACCTCCTTCGCAGTCAACAAATTGTCGTCCGTCAGGCAACCGCATAAGTTTTTTTCTGACCGCGAATTAAGCTAATCAGGCGAATGTCTGACAGTCCCATTAACTACGTTGAAATGTAAATTCGGCGTAGCCAATCTTCGATTTCGCTCAATTCGCCAGATTTGCGGTTTTTATTATAATCATTGATTTCCAGTATTATATCCGACAGCAAACGACAACAAACGATTACAGTCGACAACAAACGTTTAATCAACGGCTTGGTCTTGACAGATAGCAGAATTTTGCAGAGGAAACTTTAAACAAATAGAAAACATGTCACTGATTTATCCCAAAGAATGCTACGCAATCATAGGCGCGGCCATGCAAGTTTACAACACGCTCGGATCCGGATTCCTTGAAGCCGTATACCAGGAAGCCTTGGAAATCGAATTCCAAAAACGCAACATTCCATACGAACGAGAAAAGGAGTTGAAAATTACCTACCGAGAAGTTGAACTCAGGCAGACTTATAAAGCAGATTTCGTTTGTTACGGAAAAATAATCGTCGAACTCAAAGCCGTGCATGAACTTGATGACACACACCGGTCACAAGTCCACAACTATTTACATGCCACGCGATTTAAATTAGGAGTACTAATAAACTTCGGCGGTTCTGATGGAGTTGAATACGAAAGAATTGTATATTCTGGTTTAACTTCTTGACCATGATTTTTTGACTGCGTTGTTTTTCGACCGCGAATATTGCGAATTTAGCGAATAGGGAATCCGCTTCGCGCATTCCTTGGCTTCGCCGAGGGTCTATGAGATTATCGCTCACGTCTGGCAGGCAGGGACTTGCGCAGCAAGGCCACATTCGCCTGATTCGCACGATTCGCGGTCCTTCCTCTGCGTCCGGCAGGAAAGGACACAACAATCTAATTTGTAACCATGATGTCTTTTTTCGACCGCGAATATTGCTAATTTAGCGAATAGGGAATCCGCTTCGCGCATTCCTTGGCTTCGTCGAGGGGTCTATGTGATTGCCGCTCACGTCCGGCAGGCAGGGGCTTGCGGCAGCAAGGTCCCATTCGCTCAATTCGCCAGATTCGCGGTCAACAAAATCAAATCTGCGGCACGCCAATATTGCGTTTACAGCGTCCCGTTCATCAGCCTCTCGATGTCGGCGACAGGGTAGAAGATGCGCTTGCCGATTTTCGAGTAATGCAATGTCCCTTTCTGTCTCAGCCGGCGCAAGGTGCGCTGCGACAGCTGTGTGGCGACGATGACATCCAGCTCGTCGACAACCCCTCCTGGCAAAATATTCAGTTCCTTTTTCATAGTGGTATGATTTTGATGGTGAGTTTGTGTTTTGTTTTTTGACCAAAACCTTTCAAAACATGCAAAACCATTTTCCTGAGTATGGTCGCCTGCACAACCGTGCGGCTTCCTTAGTTCGCTTGTGCGGTGAATGGTTTTACCAATGCTGCGTAAGCAGCCGTCAGCCAGGGCGCAAGCGGTTGCGGTGCGCCCGTTTGATAAGAGTTTTGTATGTTTTGTCTGTTTTGGTTATTAACTATCTGGGGTTAGACGTATACCTCCCCCAGATACACGCTGTCGCTGATGGCGCTGCCGTGGATGTTGCAGAAAGTGGCGTAGAGGTGGTAAATGCCCTTTGCCGTTGCGGGCAGTTCGATGGAGCAGTGTCGCTCGAAGCGGTGCGGCATGCGCTGCGCCCCGAGGTCCGACAGGTAGGTCATCGTGTTGGGGTTGTAGAGCAGCCAGACGAGGCGGTCGGTGGCGTCGCTCATGATGAGCTGGGTGTTGTCGTTCCAGCTGAGGTGCAGCGTGCGCCCCTCGAGGGTGAAGGCGCCGCCTTCCATGGCGCAGAGCGGTCCCTGGGTGAGCACCATCTTCGAGGCGTCGATGCCGACCTTGCCGCCTTCGGCGGTGCAGGCCTGGCGGATGCTGCTGCTGAAAGCAGTCTTCGGCAAGCCCTTGACGGGGAAGGCGCGGAAATAGTCTTTCAGCGGCGTGAGCCATTGCTGCATGGCGGTGAACTTGGCCTGCTGCAGCAGCTGGGCAGGACTTTGCGGTTTCTTTTGCTTTGGGGCGAGTGTGCGCACGCACTGCTGTCCGTCCCTGACGTAGTAGACCAGATGGCCTACGCGGCCTACGACGAGGCCATTCATTACTTTTGCCATTGTAGTAAGGTTTAGTGAATAATTGCGTTAAGGGACTCTTATGCGCTACATGATTCCCACCCGGGCGGGTGGCAGCAAATCCGGCATCCCGATGACTGGCTTTGCCGATGCAAAGATAATGAAAACAAGCGACATGGGCAATGCCATGGCCGTGTTTTTTGCACACCGTCCGGCATTTTTTTGAGTGTTTTCTCCGTTGCGCAGCGAAGCGGGGTGGGAGCGGAGCGGCAGGAGGCTGGATGCGGAGATAGCGTTGGTATAGCCCAGGTATAGTGCGCACCTCAGCATGGCGATTTTGTCATTTTGTCATTTGTCAAAAAATCACAATAAGCGATTTCGATGTCCCAATCGCTTTTCGCCTACTTATAATACCTAATTAATAATATATTATTAATTATTTTATTAATAGGTGACAAATGACGAAGAGGTTGAATTTGCTTATTGTGACAAAATGACAAATGATTTTTTGACAAAATGAATTTTGTTATATTAACGTGAGTACGATATAAAATAACTGATTGAAAAATAATAACATAGCGATATTTTTTGTATATTTGTAGTGTAAAAGTAAAACAATACAAAAAAGGCACGCTATGTTATTATCAGAGGACAAAATTACGGAAATTTATTGCTTGGCAGACG
>JAZQPN010000507.1:0-1954 GCA_045628585.1 Bacteroidales bacterium
TAGTATATTCGCTCCCAAAGGAAACACTGCATAAACATCTGTATTGTCAACCTCAGAACACGAAAGGTATGCCCCCGAAGTGGTTTTAAAAGCATCTCCCCCATTGGCTTTTATGGCTTTGCTGATCATTCCGCTTTTGCCTTTGCCTTGATTTGCAACATCCAATAGCATCATTAATTCTTCTACACTAGGCAAATACCAGTCGGGGCCAACGTTGCGACACCAATTGATTGCAGGCAAATTGTTCATTCCGATTTCCATTTGGGCAGCATCACAATAGACTGAACCTAAACCCATCGCAAAATCTCTATTATGTTCATTAGGGATTCCTTTGATATCTTCACAATCATACCAATGTTTTGCTATTTGCCACTGAAAAGGAGCTTCGCCTTTAATTCCTTTTTTTTCATAAAGATATACTGCTAAACCATGACCTTCCCCATCAAGATAAAACACGATACCTTTTGTGTCGTCGTTAAACTCAATCAACGAACCTATCTGGAGATTGGCAATAATTTCGGGTGAAACGCCGGATTCAACAGGTGGCAATACTGACTTGACGACTCCTTGATTAGAACTTGAACCATCCTCATCTTGCTGGTTATCTAAAACAATTTTTGTTCCGTCTTGTTTCTTGATAATCAAAATGTTGGACTTGTCCATTTTTTGCAATGGTGAATCTGTTGAATCAGAAAGCTGATAATACACAAAACTTGTTCCAATATCCAAATTATAGGCTTTAAACGAATTGCCTTCTTGCGTAACTATCAAATCCTGAGCATGAACACAGATAGGTAATAGCAACGACATGAGAGAAAAAATCGCTAATCTTTTCATCTTTTCATACATATTTAATAATCTCCTAAAGTTTCTTCCAATTGTGACAATGCGTTGGCGGGTTGCTCATCGTTGGGTGTCGCGCCGTGCCATTTGTGTGTACCCATCATGAAATCGACACCCATGCCCATTTCGGTGTGAGCCAGAATCAGTTGCGGCTTACCTTGATGTGCGCCTTTACGGGCTTGATTCAGCGTGTCGACCACTTCCTGCATGTTGTTGCCATTCATTTCGACAACCTTCCAGCCGAAAGCCTCGTACTTGGCACGCATATCGCCAAGATTCATCACGTCATCGGTAGAGCCATCGATTTGTTTCTTGTTGTAGTCAACGATAGCCACGAGATTGTCAACGCCTTTGGCTGGTGCGTACATGGCGGCTTCCCAAATCTGGCCTTCTTCCTGCTCACCGTCGCCCATCAGGACGAAAACAAGATGATTGTCGCCATTCAGACGTTTGGCCTGAGCCGCACCGACGGCAACTGAAAGTCCTTGCCCCAACGAACCGCTGGCAATACGAACACCTGGCAGACCTTCAGCCGTTGTCGGGTGTCCTTGCAGACGGGTTCCCAAACGGCGGAACGTAGCCAACTCACTGACAGAGAAATAGCCACGATGCGCCAAAATGCTGTAAAACATCGGGCTGATGTGACCATTCGACAGGAAAAACATGTCCTCCCCCGCTCCGTCCATGCGGAACTGTTCGGGATTGATTATCATTTGGTCGAAATAAAGGGCGGTCACAATATCGGTGGCACCCAAAGAACCGCCCGGATGGCCTGACTGACAGCCATGCACCATGCGTATGATGTCGCGGCGCACCTGCGAGGCAATTCTCTCCAATTGTTTGATTTCCATTATTCTAAGATATTGAATTATACTATATTATTTCTATTGCCGGTAAAACTTTTCGCGATAGCAAAGGTAAGGGAATAATTATGATTTGCAAACAGGAAACACTTTTTTTTGACGAAACACGCAAATCACAAATTATCAATCACTTCCTTCATCTCGTCGAGTTTCTCCAACGCCGACTCAAAGAGTTTCCATTGCGCACGGGTGCGGACCATGTTGTGGCAAGGATACTTTATTTTATAATAGGTGTCGCCGTTGATGTA
>JAZQPN010000508.1:0-1662 GCA_045628585.1 Bacteroidales bacterium
CAACGGCTCAACCGGCTGGTTGTTGGCCTCGATGATAATGTGGCCATCAGGTTCGAAATTGCTCAGTTGCGGGAGACCATTGTACAAAGCGTATGTTACGCCTTTCAGGTAGATGCGGACGCGGTCGCCGATGCGGACACCGGATGTGGCATTCAGGTAAAGTTCGATGGCCTTTCCCGTCTCTGGGTCTTGCATGAATGCAGCCTTGTAGAGGTTGCCGGAGACTTCATCGGCGGTAATGGTGCCATAGACCGATGCGTCTTCATTGAAGACAAAACCCGATTCCAGAGCAAGAATCTGGTCGATGGTGTAGACTTGTCCGAGAGGCAAATCCTGAATCGGAGGCTCGTCATAATGATCCTTCTTGCACGAAGTGAACAGCACGCCCAACAAGGCAAGAAGCATGAAACTGCGGTTTAGTAATCTTTTCATTGTATGTAGTTTTAATATTGATTTTTCCTATTGTTATTAAAGGTTCTCAGTTATCAGTTTACAGTTATCGGTTTTCGGTTCACTGACGACTGAAAACCGATAACTGAGAACTGAAAACCATTAGACTTATCTTCTGATTGTCAAGCTAATGTAATAATTGATGCCGTACATATAGCTATACTTTGAAGGGAACATATCGGGGTCGCTGGCGTTGAAACGCAGCTGGTCATAGCCGTAAAGCACGGTGCTCTTGTTGTTCAGGATATTGTTGACGCTCACGTTCAGCAGCAAAGTGTGGCCTTTGATGCGTCTCGAGATGCCGCCGTAGAAATCAAGCGTGAAGGCCTGTTTCATCGGGGTCTGGTTCAACACGTCCTCAATGCGGATGTCACCGACAGCGTAATGCGACATGCCGGCTTCGGTGTGGTTGTATGGATTCACGTCGAAATACATGTTAGCCATGTAGTTACCATTCAGGCTGACCCACCAGTTCTTAGGCGCATTGTATTTGACGCCCAAAGATGCCACGGTTTCAGGGCCTGACGAAACGTGATAGCCTTTCAGGTAAGCGGTCTGGTTTTCGATGTAAGCCACGGCGTTGTTATCGTCGTAAACCGAGAAAGTCGGGCGGTTCATGTAGGTATGCGAACCATTGGCAGCGGCGGCCTGCAAGGTCACGGTTGGCGAAACGTTGTATTCGATGCCCAATTCTGCGCCAACGCTTTGCTGGTTGATGTTGGTCATGATGAAATTCACAAACTCGCTCTTGTAGGAATTGCCGGCATCGCTCGAAGCCGTCAGCACATTTTCGCAATAGAAACTGCGGTTCCAAATCAGATTATTATAAGTGTAGTAATAACCCGTCAGGCGCAACTTGAAATTAGGCGAGCGATACTGATAGCTCAGGTCGATGGCATTGATTCTTTCGCTGCTCGGCTTATCGGTCACCAAGGTGTTGCGGGTACGTGGCGAAACGTAAATGTCGCGGAACTGCGGAGCCTGGAAAAGGTAACATTCGTTCAGTACGAGATAATTGCGTCCGTTGATGGCGTAAGTGACACCAGCCTTGAAACCTGGGTCAACAAAGTTATGCATCTTGTCTTTGCCGAATGAATCATCCGCAAAAGCGCCATTCTTGAAAAGGCCTTCGCGCCAAATCTGGGTGAAGGAAATCTGTGCACCCCAATAAATGTCGAAGTTACCGACCAGATAATTCCATTGGTTCCAGAT
>JAZQPN010000509.1:0-1676 GCA_045628585.1 Bacteroidales bacterium
CGCAGTTGAAGATGAACAGATTTTGGAATCGGACGATGACAATCCAAATTCCATAATCAGTTTTGCAAAAGCATCGAATGTTGATGCGTTGATTGCAAAAGGCACAATGGACAGGAGCAAATTGGAATGGCGAACCGCCAAGTGGCAGTTGTTGCCGTCTTTAAGTTTAAATGGCGGATGGTCAACGAGTTATTATACCTATCCGAATCAACCGGATTATGTTTCCACACCGTTTTTCGACCAGTTGCGTAACAACAGCGGCGAATACCTGCAAGTCTCGCTGAACATCCCGATTTTCGACCGTTTGTCGGCTCATTCCAATATTGCAAGGCGGAAAAATGAATTTCGTCGCGCCGAGGCAGAATACAATCAGACGATGAAAAACATTGAAAATGAGGTATTTCGTGCCATTCAGGATAAAAACGGCGCTTGGGCAGCCCTGCTTCAGGCCGACCAGTTGGAAAAAGTTCAGGAAGAGGCTTTTGCGCTGAATGCCAAGCGTTTGGAACAAGGTCTGATTTCATCTATAGAATATCAAACGGCATCGGCGAAATATCTTGAAGCCAAAGCGAACCGCCTTTACGCCTTGTTGAAATATTATATGAAATGCAGCGTTGTAAAGTATTATAAGGGAGTGAGTTATGTGGAACAGTTTTGAAAGTGGAAAGTTTTAAAGTGGAGAGTGGAAAGTTTGAAAGTGGAAAGTAGGGACGCACCGCGTGTGTCCAATAAAAAAGAGAATAAACAAATAAATTGAATAGAATGGATAGAGAAATTGAACCCAAAAAGGGATTGCAAGCTGTCTTCAGCAAAAAGGCTTTGCCGTGGTGGATTGGCGGAGTCGTGGCGGCTTTCGTGATTTACCTCATTGCGCGGCCTGATGTGAAGACTTTGCGCGTGAATGCCGAGACGATTACGATCAACATGGTGAAATTCGGCGAGTTTAACGATTACATCCGTGTCAGCGGACAGGTGCAGCCCATGACGACCATTCAGTTGAGTCCGCAGGAAGGCGGCCTTGTCGAGCAAATTGTGATGGAGGAAGGCAGCCATGTCAATCAAGGCGATGTCATCGTTGTGTTGAGCAATGAAAACCTTGATTTGCAGATTCTTAACTCCGAAGCGGAATTGGCTGAAAAGGAAAACATCTTGCGCAACACCTTGATTTCGATGGAACAGCAGAAACTCAGTCTTCAGCAGGAAAGGCTGCAGCTGAATGTCGATGTGCGTCGTGCCAAACGCGATTACGACAGCAAGAAAGCGCTTTACAACGACCAACTCATTGCAAAAGAGGATTTTCTACAAGCTGAAGAGGATTATCAGTTGGCCTTGGACAAGCTGGAATTGGTGAAAAACCGTGCGCGTCAGGACAGTCTTTACCGCAGCGTAGAAATCGAGCAGATGAACGAAAGTCTTGCCAATATGCGCATCAACATGCAGATGATTCGCAAGCGCAAGGACAACCTGAGCATCAAGGCGCCGATTGACGGCGAATTGGGCTTGTTGGATGTCGTTTTGGGACAATCGGTCGGCGCGGGAACGAAAATCGGGCAAATCAACAACCTGGAAAGCTACAAGATTGAGGCACAAATAGATGAACATTACATCGACCGTGTGATGACAGGCCTTTCCGCCACTTTCGAGCGTCAAGGCGAGACCTTCGATGCCTTGTTGCG
>JAZQPN010000510.1:0-1574 GCA_045628585.1 Bacteroidales bacterium
AGAAGATCATTTTTCATATCAAAAGTTGACTCATATTTAATTTTCCAATAAAGGTGAGTACTGGTCGCTCTCTTACGAAAGCGGCGTGTGCATACCTTTGAGACAAAGGTTCATCGGGTTGAACATGAAGTTTAGCGAAAATCAAAGTTTTGCTTGTTCAACCCCCAATTGCGCTAAGGCGCAATTACGTGGTTTGGTTCGTGTTCAACGAGGACGATGCACAATGCCAAATACAAAACCGGAGGTCTTGCGGCTGCGGCATCAGCCATTGGCAAGGTCTTTATTTTTACAATCAAAGAGCCACAAGAAAGATCGGGACTGTTCGCCGTAGCCCGTAGTCCAAACGGATCGCTCGCCACGAAAATGATCCCTATTTTCGTCACGAGGTCAGATATCCGGGTTTTCTTTACAACGAAAATCCGTAGAAAAAGTTGCAGACATTTGGCATCCTACCACGCCGTCCGTTGCGTTTCCACTCTGCGAATCATCAGCCAAACCCGTTGGCGGCATACTTTTCGCAGGCGGAGCGTACAGGTTTTACCATCAACGAAAACCTGTCAAAAAGGATTCGGACATTTGTTGACCGCTGTCCTTCACGGTTCCTGTGTAACGAAATTACACTTTTTCGTCACGCAGTAAGCATCCGGATTTCATTATCACCTAAACCCGTCGAAAAGGTTGCGGACTATTTGGCATCCTACCACGCTGTCCGGTGCGTTTCCACTCTGCGAATCATCAAGCCAATTCCTTTGGCGGCATTCTTTTCGTAGGCGGAGCGTTCAGGTTTTTCGCATCAAAAACCTGTCGAAAAAGGTTTCGGACAATCTTTGCTACCAACCGTCCGATATGCTTAATCCCTCATAACGAATAAACTTTGACACTCTTGGTCATACAATTTTCGTCATGCGGTCGGAAATCCGGGTTTTGCTCTCAACGAAAACCCGTCAAAAAGATTGGGACACTCGCCATCTATCAGCCCGTCGTCCGAAGCGGTTTGCATATACGAAAACTTCGCCGGTCGCTCGGTGGCGATCTCTGTCTTCGTGATTTGGCAGGTACATATTCGTATGCAAGACCGTCTGTACCTTTGTTGTTCCCATGATCCAATCCTTACGATCACGTCAGCTTTCGGTCATAACACTGCTTTTTGCAGAAACATTGACCGTCCTTTTTTTACCCTGTGTCTTGTGTTCGCATATTAAAAACTCCTTCATAAATAATTTATTTTGACTCCTTTTCGGAGAACAAAAGCGTTATTAAAGAGAAAACCGCTACCCATCGGAGAAGCTTCAGCGTTGTAAACTCATTTGGCAAACTCTCCAACGGATAACGGTACGAACACGTTATTTCTCTATTCAGTTGTACGCAGATTTTCCATCTGCAAGCATACTATATCACACCCTTTTTCGCTTGTCAATACCCTGAAAATGCTGTGTTTTCAACGGCTTTAGGGCTATTAAAAGTTATATAGAGTTATGTAGGGTTATACAGTTTCGTGCAGGTCGGATGAGGACGAAAAATTTTTTGAAAAAATTTATATACAAACAGCGGCAGGGATTTTTCCCTGCCGCCAT
>JAZQPN010000511.1:0-4098 GCA_045628585.1 Bacteroidales bacterium
AAAGGGATAGTTGACAATTTTACCGATGGCGAAAATTGTACTTTTTGCAAACCTGATGATGTTTTGATTGTTTGGGATGGTGCGCGCTGTGGTTTTGTTGGTCGTGGTGTTGAAGGTGCAATTGGTTCAACGCTTGCAAAAATCAGTAGTGAGAAATATACTAATGATTTCCTTTTCTATTTTCTTCAATCTAAATACAAAATTCTGAATAGTAATCCACGAGGAGTTGGAATACCGCATATTGAACCAAATTTGTTGTGGAATTTTGAAATTCCTGATATTGACAAACCCACCCAGCACCTCATCGTCACCCGCATAGAATCCCTTTTTGCCGAGTTGGACAAAGGCGTGGAAAAACTGAAAGCCGCACAGCAACAACTTAAAGTCTATCGACAGGCCGTGCTGAATGATTGCTTGACTAAAGGTAGTGAGAAGTGGAAGAAAGTGAAGTTGGGAGATGTGGCGGAAATAGTCACGGGGAACACACCCTCCAAAAAAGATATGTCTTTATATGGTAATGATTTTCCGTTTTTTAAGCCAACAGATTTAAATGCGGGTATTAATACCATACAGGCTGAAGATAATGTTAGTATAAAAGGGTTCAATATGTCGCGAAAGCTTCCAATAGGAAGTATTTTGGTGACCTGCATTGGCGCAACAATAGGAAAAACGGGACTAATACATAGAGAAGGAATTTGCAATCAGCAAATTAATGCGGTTTTGCCTAATAATAGTTTTGTTCCTAAATATATGTATTATTTTGTTATTTCCGACTTTTTTCAACGTCAAATAAAAACAAACGCTTCAGCGACGACATTGCCTATATTAAATAAATCAAAGTTTTCAAGTTTATATGTTTTCCTTCCGTCACTTCCCATCCAGCAGCGCATAGTCCAAGAAATCGAAACCCGATTATCGGCTTGCGATGTGATGGAGAAAAACATCGCCGAAGCCTTGCAGCAAGCCGAGGCATTACGGCAAAGCATCCTGAAAAAGGCTTTCGAGGGGGAATTGGTGTAATTTGGAATGTGAAAAACGAAATGATTTTGACATACAGGTATAACATACAATCGAATAACAATGATCATTTTGTGGTACATCGTGATGGTGTCACATGCCATGATGGAATCGTGAACCGTTGTGGCGATGAATATTTTTGCGGTACATACCGTGGCGGTAACGCATACCGTGGCGGCAACGCATACCGTGGCGGTAACGCATACCGTAGAGACAACGCATGCGTTGTCTCTACCACGTTTGTCCCAATCCCAATCCCAACCCAAACCACGTTTGTCCCAATCCCAACCCCAACCACGTTTGCCCCACCCCCAACCGCCGTAATATCATCATTTTCCATAACGACCACACGTAAATACGATTTCGTGGTGTGGCACGTTAATAATTAATAAATCAAAAACAGACAATGTCAAACGAAAAATTTCAAAACAAATACAGGTCAACATCCATCCGTTTGCAGAATTGGGATTACGGATGGCGTGGCAAATATTTTGTCACCATCTGCACATCAGGACGCGAACATTCGTTTGGCGAAATCATTGATGGCAAAATGCAATTGTCGCCTGTCGGCGTCATCGCCGATGTGTTGTGGCATGAATTGAAAAACCATTTCGACGGCATCGAATTGGCGGCATTTGTCGTTATGCCCAATCATATTCATGGCATTGTCGCAATAACCGAATATATTGGGAAAACGGAAAACGAAAACACGTGCGCAATTACCGTTGATACAACGTATTCGGATAATGGAAACGATAACAATGGGAACAACGGGAACAACGATAACGGGAATGGGAACGGGAACGTAGATACAACGCATGCGTTGTATCTACAACCGGCCCCGCAACCGGCCCCCGCACAATCCCAACAAAACCAATCATCCCCCAAAACCATTGGACAAAAACGGTTTCAAAATCAGGGTTCGCATACATTGTCATCCATCGTGGGTTCATACAAATCGGCGGTTTCGAAACATGCCCATCGCATGGGTTTTGATTTTGCCTGGCAATCAGGATATTACGAAAATATTGTCCGTAACGATATTGCATTCAACAGAATACAAACCTATATTGATAACAACCCGAAAAATTGGAAAGAAGATAAATTCTACACAAAATGACCGATTCAACCATCATCTCGAAAATTTGGAACATGGCCAACGTGCTGCGCGACGACGGCGTCAGCTATGGCGATTATCTGGAACAAATCACCTACCTGCTCTTCCTGAAAATGGCAGACGAAATGAACAAGCCGCCCTACAGCAAAGGTTTGCATTTCCCGCATCTGAAAGACGCCGAAGGTCACGAAATAGCCGATGGCGAATTGTGCAACTGGGAGACACTCGTCAGTAAACGCGGTGCGGAACTTGAGGCCTACTATGTGCAGATGCTCCGCAGCCTTGGCACCGAGAAAGGTATGCTTGGCCAAATCTACACCAAGAGCCAAAACAAGATTCAGGACCCAGCCAAACTGCTGCGCGTCATTGAGATGATTAACCGTGAAAACTGGTCGCTGATGGGTTCAGATGTGAAAGGCAAGATTTACGAAGGTCTGTTGGAGAAAAATGCCGAAGACACCAAGAGCGGGGCTGGTCAGTATTTTACACCTCGTGCATTGATAAAGGCAATGGTGGCGTGTGTGCGTCCAAAACCACAGAAAACAATTATTGACCCGGCTTGTGGAACAGGTGGCTTTTTCCTCGCTTCGTACGATTATTTGGCAGGACAATCATTAAATAAAGACGAAAAGCAATTCCTGAAAAAGAAAACCTTCTTTGGCAACGAGATTGTAGCCAATACGCGCCGTTTATGTTTGATGAACCTATATTTGCACAACATAGGCGAGTTGGATAGCGAAGACTTTATTTCTCCAAACGATGCCTTGGTAGCCGACAATGGCAATCGTTACGATTATGTGCTAACCAATCCTCCGTTCGGAAAGAAAAGTAGCATAACCATCACCAACGAAGATGGAGAAATAGAAAAAGAGGATTTGAGCTACAACCGTCAGGATTTTTGGGAAACGACTTCCAACAAGCAGTTGAACTTCTTGCAACACATCAAGACGTTGCTGAAAGTAACAGGGCAGGCAGCCGTGGTTTTGCCAGATAATGTGTTGTTCGAAGGTGGAGCAGGTGAGGAGATTCGCAAGCAACTTATGAAAACTACGGAATTGCACACCATCTTGCGATTGCCTACGGGCATTTTCTATGCAAATGGAGTGAAGGCGAATGTGTTGTTTTTCGATAATAAACCAGCAAGCAAGGAAGTGCAGACCAAAGACATTTGGATTTACGACTACCGTACAAATATTCATCATACGTTAAAGAAATCTCCGTTGACATTCGAAGA
Source organism: Bacteroidales bacterium (assembly GCA_045628585.1). Classification (GTDB taxonomy): domain Bacteria; phylum Bacteroidota; class Bacteroidia; order Bacteroidales; family F082; genus Limimorpha. The sequence goes on from JAZQPN010000511.1 coordinate 3,369, forward strand.
TTTGGCAGACTTCATAAAATGCTACAATCCCGAAAACCATCATTTGCGTACCGAGACGTGGAGCGAAGATAATCCAGAGGGCCGTTGGCGTAAGTTTACCTACGATGAGGTGATAGCCCGTGATAAGACGAATCTCGATATATTCTGGTTGAAGGATAAAAGCCTGACCGACTTGGACAATCTTCCCGACCCAGACGAAATTGCAGCGGAGATTATTGACAATCTCGAGGAAGGCATCAATTGCTTCAAAAAACTATTTGAAGCAATTAGGGAATAGAAATGCACCTTCGTTTTACATCAAGAGTTGGAATCCCTTTTTAGAACAAAGTAATTCGGTTTTTCAACTTACATCTTTCATCTTTCATCTTTCATTCCGGGTCTAAAAGTATATTATTGCCCTTGTTTTTGTTTGTGCCAACATGTAAAAGGTCTTCACAAAAAAAAGGTCGCGCCTCGTGGCACGACCTTCATTTTAATTTGTTAATAACTAATTGATTAGGCTTCGCCGTTGTTCTTCTCCAGTTCGTCGAACCATTTGTCGATGGCGCTGTCAACAGGGCTTTCGCTTTCGTTGCTGTTGTAGCGGACGGGTTCTTCGTTGTAGTCGGCTGGATATTCGCCGGTCTGGATGAAGTTGATGGCATCGTTCAAGCCTTTGGCAACCTTTTCAAAGTCTTCCTTATAGAGGAAAATCTTGTGCTTCTCATACGTGAAACGGTTCTGGTCGTTG
>JAZQPN010000512.1:0-7369 GCA_045628585.1 Bacteroidales bacterium
CATTTTCACCGTGCCTTCTGCCGGATCGGTTGGTGTTTCATTCTCTTTCTTGCACTGCGTCATCATCAGAAGCGCAGCTGCCATGATAAACATTACTTTTTTCATTTCAGTTGAATTTTAAATTTTTGGCAATAATATACAATTTGACCTTTTTATGACCAAAACATACAAAACCCACAAAACATTTCTCTATCCACCTTTGAATCTCGCAACCGCTCGATTCAAGCCAGCCTTTCGGCTTTTTCCAAGCAACATCTTTCATTTGGGGTCTAAAAGTATATTATTGCCAAATTTTTTGACTTTCTTAATTTTTGATTTTCTTAACCTTTGACTTTCTTCTGTTTTTTGCTGCGGCATAGCACATACCCGACACAGCGAGCAACAGCAGTCCGTCGCCAACAGGTGTGGCATCTTCCATGCTGTTCCACGAAGCGCCGCCATTGCCACCGCCGTTCATGCCGTTCCATTGTCCACCATTGTTGCCACCGCCGTCCTTGCCGATCCAAAACAGGCCTGGATTGTTGCTTCGCGTGGCGGGGCCTTCTGCCTCGCCTCCGAGACCGAAAACCTGCGCTTGAGATCCGACCGTGAAGGCCATGGCCACAAGCAGGGCGAGAATCCTTTTCTTTTGATTGTTCATTGTTGATTGATTGATTTGTTGTTGATTTGTTTAGTTGTTGAATTGTTGATTTGACTTTTGAACTGTGTTGACTGGAAAAATCTTGAAATCTTAAATCCAAAACATACGCGAAAAGCCATGCGCCAAGGCACACAGCTTCGCTATATAAGAGGTTTGGGGAAAACTACGGTTATCCGTAAAGCATTGAAAATTAGTAATATATACATATATGTATACGATTGCAAATGCTTAATATACATCAAGTTACAATTGTTTTCGGAAATTATGCAATTATTTGTCATGTCGCATTTGCAGGTTTGGCATTTTAAGTCGCAAAGGTAGAAAAAAATAAATATATGATGAAAAAAATAGCGGATGCGTGATTTTTATAGCAAATGAAATCTGTAATTGTGATAATAGGAAAACCAGTCATTAACTAAACTATATCCAATATATTAGATTCCGTCTCTTCGTAACACAGCAGACTTATATCAACAAAAAAGGCCGCCTCAACCGAGGCAGCCTTTTTCCATCGTAAAAAATTTCTCTCGTTGTAACCGTTTACTTGGCGAAACTCACGGCGCGAGTCTCACGGATGACGGTGATCTTAATCTGACCCGGATAGGTCATTTCAGTCTGGATTTTCTTTGAAAGGTCGTATGCAATGCGGTCGGCATCGGCATCGGTTACCTTGTCGGCGCCAACGATGACGCGCAATTCGCGGCCAGCCTGGATAGCATACGTCTTGACCACGCCCTGGTACGACATGGCCATTTCCTCCAACTTGTTCAAACGCTGGATGTAAGCCTCAACCACTTCGCGGCGGGCACCCGGACGGGCACCTGAAATGGCATCGCAAACCTGAACGATAGGTGAAATGAGGTTGTCCATTTCGATTTCGTCGTGATGGGCACCGATAGCATTGCAAATATCTGGTTTTTCCTTGAATTTCTCAGCGACCTTCATGCCCAGGATAGCGTGTGGCAGTTCCTCTTCGTTTTCGGCGACTTTACCGATATCGTGGAGCAGACCGGCGCGTTTGGCAGCCTTCGGATTCAGGCCGAGTTCAGCAGCCATAGTGGAGCAGAGTTTAGCCGTTTCCACCGAGTGCTGCAGCAGGTTCTGACCGTAAGAAGTGCGGTATTTCATGCGGCCCACCATCTTGATGAGGTCTGGAGCGAGGTTGTGAATGCCAAGGTCGATGACAGTACGTTTACCCGTTTCGATGATTTCCTGTTCGACTTGCTTTTCAACTTTGTGGACCACTTCCTCGATACGTGCAGGATGGATACGGCCATCAGTGACGAGCTTTTGCAGCGAAAGGCGTGCAATTTCACGGCGAATCGGGTCGAAGCCAGAAATCAGGATAGCGTCAGGGCTGTCGTCGATGATGATTTCAACGCCGGTAAGCGATTCGAGGGCGCGGATGTTGCGGCCTTCACGGCCAATGATGCGACCCTTGATTTCATCGTTTTCGATGTTGAACACGCTGACCGTGTTTTCGATGGCGACTTCGGCAGCGGTGCGCTGAATGGTTTCGAGGACGATTTTCTTTGCCGTCTGGTTGGCGCTCAGCTTAGCGTCTTCGGTGATTTCCTTCACATAAACCATTGCTTCGGCCTGAGCGTCTTCCTTGACCAGCTCAATCAGCTGATCCTTAGCCTCTTTTGCCGAAAGGCCCGAAATGGCTTCCAGTTTCTTTGACTCCTCTTCATAAATGGCATCGAGTTCGGCCTTGCGTTTTGCAATGCTTTCCTGCTGGCTGTCGATGCGTTGCTGTGCCGACTGCACTTCCTTCGCCTTGCGCTGAACTTCCTCCATTTTCTGGTTGGCGTTCTGTTGAAGCTGGTTTACACGGTTTTCATTCTTTTGCAGTTCGCGTTTCTTTTCATTGGTGGTTTTTTCAAACTCGTTCTTCATTTCAAGGAATTTCTCCTTGGCCTGCAAGATGCGCTCTTTCTTAATGACTTCAGCCTTTTCCTTGGCTTCTTCAAGATAAGCGTCGGCTTCCTTGGTGACAGCCTTGCGCAAAAGTGTTGACGTGACAAAGTAACCTGCGGCGAGGCCCAAAACCAAAGCCCCGACTCCAATGATAATGAGTGTTGTTGTGTTGATTGTGAGTAATAACATTTTACCTCTGTTTTACCCGACAAAAAGAAGACAAATAAAAGAAACTGTCTGCCCTAAGGGATATGATAAACCCTGTTTGAATACGCTTAAGGCACTGTGATGCGCAAACGTCCACCGGCATGTAACTGCTTCCCCGAAGGGAATGAGGCCTGTTTTTACAGAGCACAAGTTAACCCATTGATGTTTAGAATTGTGTTGAGTTTACATGATGCGATGGACAGACAGATTCTAGTCTTTCAAAGAACGTTGAGTTTTATCTCGTTGTTTTACAGCGTTATAATTGCTCATCGAGCAAGTCATTCAGTTCATTCAGCTTGCGTTCCAAATGTTGACTGTCGTAAGATAACTCAGATTCGTATTTCACTGCGGAAGTGGCAAAATGCAAGGCGGTCATTGCCAGAATGTCCTGCACATCCCTGAAAGTGTAGTGCCTCGTGTACGACTTCACCATCTCATTGATCATTGCAACGGCTTTGCGCACTTTTCCTTCATCGGCACGGGCGACCGTAATCCTGTAGGTCTTCTCCATGATGGTGATATTGAGCTGTATTTCATCCATCTCGCCGACTCATTTATTATCCGAACTATTCCTTACTGTTCAAAATCGAAACGCATTGGTCAATCTCCCGCACAAGACTCTTGATGAGTTTTCTTCCTTCTTCTATTTCTTCCTCGTTGCCGAGTGCGTTAACAATAGTACTTTTATTTAATTTATCCTGCAACTCCATGTTGGCCTTGACGAGCGCCAGATTTTCATTCTTAAGCGCTTCGTTTTCAGCCTCCAATCGCTTGTTTTCATCGGCCAACTGATTTTTCACACCAATCAACTTTCTCAATTTCGCCTCGATTTCGGTTAATATGATGCTTGTATCGGCCATTCGACAATTGACTTTGGAATTGTTTTGCAAAAATAGAATATTGTTTCGTTATGGACAAAGGTTTTTCATTTTTTTTTCTAATTTTACGCGTTTTTTAATCCCAATTACAATGAAAAAAACATTTATATCCATGATGATTATAGCCGCACTTGCAGTCGCCTGCACGCCAAAAGAAACCACATTGACATTCCTTGAATCGACTGATACTCACGGCAATTTCACCGATTTCGGCAACGATGCCGCGCTTATCAAAAAGATGAAAGCTGAGCTGGGCGAGAACCTCATTTTGCTCGATGCCGGCGACAACATGCAAGGCACAACCTATCAATATTGCGCCAACCAAAACGCCGGAAACCGCAACCTGACTTCGGAATTCCTGAATTATTTCCCATACGACGCAGCTTGTGTCGGCAATCACGACATTGAAGCCGGAAGAAAGGTCTTCGACCGCGTTTATTCCGAGACAAAGGTGCCGATTCTTGCCGCCAACGTCATCGACGAATCAACGGGCGAGCCTTATTTCACTCCTTATATTATATTGAACCGTCAAGGCTGCAAAGTCGCCGTGTTGGGACTGCTTACGCCTTACGTCGTGACTTGGGTGCCCGACCGTCTGCGCCCCGGCTTACGCTTCGACCAGTTGGAAGAAGCTGCCGCCAAATGGGTGAAAATCATCAAGGAAAAGGAAAATCCCGATTTGATGGTCGGACTTTTTCATTCGGGTTGGGAATTTGCCGAACAAAACCTGCCCGAAGGCACACCGCTTGGCCGTGAAAACGCCGTGAAATGGGTGGCCGAGAATGTGCCAGGCTTCGACCTGATTTTCTACGGCCACGACCACAGAGCCAATGCAACAACCGTCACCAACATTGAAGGCGAAAAAGTGTATGTGCTCAATTCAGGACAACGCGCCAAAGGTCTTGCGAAAGCCGAAGTCACTTTCCGGAACCACAAAAAATCGAAAATCAGCATCGAACTGATTTCGACCGAGGACCAGGAACCCGATGCCGATTTCGTCAACCTTCTCCAGCCTTACATTGAACGCGCCGAAGATTATCAAGACAACGAAGTAGCCGAACTGCTGGTGACAATCAACAGCAGCGATGCGCTCAACGGGCCTTGCCTTTGGGTCGACGAAATTCACCGCTGCCAATTTGAGACGGTCGAAAAGGAAGGCATTCACGCCGACATTTCCTTTGCCGCTCCACTTGCGGCAGGCAAAATCATTGAAGCAGGCCTGCTTACGGTGAAAGATTTCTTCACTTGGTATCCTTTTGAAAACTCGCTGGCGGTCATGGCCATGACGGGCAAGGAAGTGAAGGACTTCCTTGAATACGCCTACGAAATGCGAAATCCAATCTACAACTTCGATTCGGGCGCAGGCATCCTCTACGAAGTGACCGACCAAGCACCGCGTGGCGAACATATCAGCATCATCAGCATGGCCGACGGCACGCCTTTCGAAATGGAAAAGACTTACAACGTGGTGATGAATTCCTACCGTTCAATGGGCGGCGGCAACCATTTCATGAACGGCTGCGGCTGGCAACAAACCGACATCAAAGACCATGTCGTCTGGCAAAGCGACCGCGACCTGCGCTCCATTTTCATCGACTGGGCAAGACAAAAAGGAACTTTGGATAGCGAACCATTAAACTGCTGGAAAATAAAGAAATAAGATGATAAAAAATCGTTCAAAATTGTTCAAAATGCCGAGTTGAAAATCCAACTTTTGAACAATTTTTGAACGCGCGAAGCACATTTTAATCATTATTCAGAAAACAAGTTTCAAATGAAAGAAGACTTCTTATATTACCTTTGGGAAAACAAACTGATTGACGGTGAATTGTTTACCACATCTGGCGAACCGATTACGGTTTACGCCACGGGCTATCGCAACACCGATTCCGGCCCTGATTTTCTGGAAGCGAGAATCAAGATTGGCGAAAACACCTGGGCGGGACATGTCGAGATTCACGTCAAGGCCTCCGATTGGAACCGCCATCAGCACCAAAACGACAAAGCCTACGACAACGTGATTCTGCACGTCGTCCACGAAAACGATTTAGCGACATCGGCCATTCCCGTCTTGGAACTGAAAGGCCATTTCGACATGGCTTTGTATGATAATTATCAGCGGTTTATCGCGACAAAAGGCTGGATTCCATGCGAAAAATCTTTGGCAACGGTGCAGAAATTCACCATGCTTTCGTGGCTAGACAACATTCTGGTCGAGCGTTTGGAACAGAAAGCCGAGACCGTCGAAAAAATCTTGGAAGCCAACACCTACGACTGGGAAGATGCGCTCTACAAGCTTTTGATGCGTTATTTCGGCCTGAAAGTGAACAACGAAGCCTTTGAATATCTCGCTACCATTCTGCCTTTCAAAACCTTGCTCAAACACGCCGACAATCTCCTGCAAGTGGAAGCCATGCTATTCGGCTGCGCCGGTTTCCTTGAAAAAGACTTCACAGATGAATATCCGCAACTGCTGAGACGCGAATACAAGGTGATGAAAGCGAAATTCAACCTGCTGACCATGCCCGAAGAACGCTGGAAATTCATGCGTATGCGTCCTGGCAACTTCCCGACCATCCGCTTGGCGCAATTGGCCACGATGATTCACGAAAACGGCAGCGTTTTCTCCAAAATCCTGACGGCAAGAAACACCGATGAAGTGAAAAGACTGCTTGAAGTGGAACCTTCGGAATACTGGCTGACGCATTACCGTTTTGAAACACCATCGCCGAAACGCACGAAACGCTTAGGCGATTCGACCGCCGAAATATTGATTATCAATGCAATAGTTCCGCTTTTATTCTGTTACGGACAACTGCATTACGACGAGACCCTTTGCGAAAGAGCCACCGATTACCTTGAACAACTCGAAGCCGAAGACAACACCATCACGAGGCACTTCGCCGAGCGTGGCTGGCAGGCGCAAAACGCCATGCAATCGCAGGCCTTGATACAGCTCTACGCCAATTATTGCAAGCGGAAAAGATGCTTGGAATGTAGGGCTGGCAATGTATTGATGAAAGCATAATATTGCTTTTGGGATTGCCTAACGGCAAAAAATCTAATGAAAATCTTAGTTAAAATCATTCAAAAATCATTGTTTGTTTTTCAAAAGGATTGTCTTGTTTGATACGCAAACAATGATTTTTGGCAGTTCTGACTAATCATCATCTTCCAAAAAGAAAATTTCTTCGACATTCTTGCCGAAGACCTTGGCCATTTTCAGGGCAAGCACGGTGGAAGGCACATATTTCCCCGATTCGATAGCGTTGATGGTCTGGCGGCTGACATTGATTTTTTCGGCGAGTTCGCCTTGCGTGAGGTCCATTTCGGCACGCGCCACTTTCAGTTTATTCTTCATTTTCACCTCCTTTGTTAAAGCGGTGCAACGACACGTTAAACTTGATGATGAACAGCAGCAGGAAAATGAAATAAATCGAATAGGCAAAATACATGTACACCATTCCATAGATGGTTAAAGTGCCAAACAGGAAAACCGCCGCACTGACTAAAGTAGCCCAAACCAGACTGCGCTCGCGAAGTTGCCTAACAAACTCGTCCTCAACTTTTTCCCTTGAAAAACCAACAAGGATGAGACCGATGGTCATAAAAATCAGAATGAATGTAAAAATCGAACAATCCGCCATTTTGAACAGTCCCGGATCTTTCCCTTCATCCGACAGAAAGCCTAAAGGATCGTCATCAAAAAGTGCTGGCATTTTTA
>JAZQPN010000513.1:0-5950 GCA_045628585.1 Bacteroidales bacterium
GCATCATCCTCAAGCAGTTGCGACGTTTGGGCTGCTCCTGCGACTGGGAACGCACCTCGTTCACCATGGGCCAGACCCGCTCGAAGGGCGTCATCCACGCTTTCGTTGACCTCTACAACAAAGGTCAGATTTACCGTGGCGTGCGCATGGTGAACTGGGATCCGAAAGCCCTCACCGCCTTGAGCGACGAAGAAGTCATTTTCAAGGACGAACACAGCAAGTTGTTCTATCTCAGATATTACCTGTTTGAAGACGATGGCACTGGCGCAACAGGTCAGGAAGGCGAGATTATCCACACCGATTCGCAAGGCCGCCGTTATGCAGTGGTCGCCACTACACGTCCAGAGACTATCATGGGTGATACTGCCATGTGCATCAATCCCGCCGACCCGAAAAACCAATGGCTGCGCGGCAAGAAAGTAGTTGTGCCATTGGTCAACAGAGTGATTCCTGTCATCGAAGACGGTTATGTCGACATCGAATTTGGCACAGGCTGTCTGAAAGTCACGCCTGCCCACGATGTGAACGACTATATGCTTGGCGAAAAGCACAATTGGCAGAGCATCAATATTTCCAACCACGATCCCACCAACAGCGAAGCCGCCGGAATGTATGTCGGCATGAGCCGTGAAGATGTCCGCAAGCAGATTATCAAAGACCTCGACGCTGCCGCATTACTTGAAAAGATTGAAGACTATAATAATAAGGTGGGCTATTCGGAACGCACCAACGTGCCGATTGAGCCGAAACTCTCCATGCAGTGGTTCCTCAAGATGGAACACTTGGCCGACATCGCCCTGAAGCCCGTTTTGGATGGCGACATCAAGTTCTATCCTTCAAAATATGTCAACCTCTACCGTCACTGGTTGGAAAACATCAAGGACTGGTGCATCAGCCGTCAGTTGTGGTGGGGTCATCAGATTCCGGCCTACTATCTCCCTGAAGGCGGTTATGTCGTAGCCGAAAACATTGATGATGCTTTGAAACTCGCCATCGAAAAGACCGGCAATGCCAACCTCACCGCTGCCGACTTGCGTCAAGACAGCGACTGCCTCGACACTTGGTTCTCATCATGGCTGTGGCCTCTGTCGCTTTTCAACGGCGTGCTCGACCCTGAAAATGCAGAATTCAAGTATTACTATCCAACCAACGACCTGATTAACGCCCCTGACATCATCATCTTCTGGGTGGCCCGTATGATTATGGCCGGTGAAGAATACCAGAAGGAAGTGCCATTCAGAAACGTGTATTTCACTGGTATTGTTAGAGATAAGTTGGGTCGCAAGATGTCAAAGTCGCTTGGTAATTCACCCGACCCAATCGAACTGATTGAGAAGTTCGGTGCCGATGGCGTGCGTATGGGCATGATGCTTTCCGCTCCTGCCGGCAACGACATCCTGTTCGACGAATCGCTCTGCGAACAAGGCCGCAATTTCTGCAACAAGATTTGGAACGCTCTCCGTCTTGTGAAAGGTTGGACCGTTGACGAAAAACTTGCCCAACCCGACACTGCCAAGATGGCCGTTAAATGGTTCGATGCCCGCTTCAACCAAGTGCTGAACGAGATGAACGACAACATCGACAAATACCGTCTGTCGGATGCCCTGATGGGCGTTTACAAACTCACTTGGGACGATTTCTGCTCATGGTATCTTGAAATGGTGAAAGCACCTATGGGTCAGGCTGTTGACAAAGCCACTTACGATGCCACCATCACTTTCTTCGAAAACCTGATGAAACTCTTGCATCCATTCATGCCATTCATCACCGAAGAAATCTGGCATACCATTGCCGAACGTGGCGAAGGCGAAGACATCATCATCGCACAACAACCACGCTTCGACAAGCTCAGCGACCGCACTGAAGAAGAGAAAATCCTCGCACAATTTGCCTTTACCGAAGAAGTCATCAACAATGTCCGTAAAGTCCGTGCCGAAAAGAACATTCCGTTCCGCGATGCCATTGAACTTGTAGTTATCGAAAAAAATAAAATTCTTAAAAACATAGCACCAACAAATCAATATATCAATTCTCAACGCAATGTTTCTATTCCACAAGGAGCGATAGGGCTTGTGACAATGCCAACATACGATTATACAGTTGTTTCTACAAGACCTTTAAGAAGTTCAAGGAGCGTTTCAAAGGACTTCGACTGCATCATCAGCAAGCTCTGTAATGTCGGCAATATCAATTATGTCGAACAAGCTCCGGAAGGCGCCTTCGGTTTCATCGTTGGCAGCACCGAATTCTTCATTCCTTTGACCGACAACATCGATGTCGAAGCTGAAATCAAGAAATTGGAAGAAGAGCTGAAATACACGCAAGGTTTCCTCAAAGGCGTTGAAGCGAAACTTTCCAACGAACGTTTCGTGAATGGCGCTCCTGCCGCAGTCGTCGATAAGGAACGCAAGAAGCAAGCCGACGCCGAAGCCAAGATTGCTGTGATTGAGCAGCAGTTGGCGGGGTTGAGGAAATAAGAGGCCAACAAAATGACATCTTTAACCGCCTCTCATCTACAAATGGGAGGCGGTTTTCACAAAAAACAATACCATGAGCAACACATCTACCATCCATATCAAGACCGATTTTGATTGCAAAGTCTATGACTACGGCCAAGAACTTGGCACAACCAAAGCAGACACCTACTTTAATATTGAACTTCGCAAAGGGGAACATGAATTGACTTTTGTTTTTACTGGAGATGATAGTATTTCCAAAACAATGAATTATGTTGTTGAAGATGTTGATTGCGATTATAAGTTAGTTGTCAATATAGTAGAGGAATTGTGCAAAAAAGCAAAGGAATACTATGATTCTGAAAACTATTCCGTAGCATACAACTTATTGAAAGCTGCTGCTGATAAAGGTCTTGTAATAGCTGAATATTACCTAGGCCTTTGCTATATAAACGGATATGCTGTTAACAAAGACATAAATGAAGCTATTAATTGGTTTACCAAAGCAGCCAACCAAGGAAATGCTGAAGCACAATGGCAACTTGCTTTGTATTATTATGATCCGTGGGATGGCTTCACAGACACATCTGTTTATTGGATAGAAAAAGCAGCTCTATTAGGGCATGCCAAGGCACAATATGAAATGGGCCATTTTTTTGAATTTGGGAATCATGTTGAAAAAGATTTAATCAAAGCCATGAAATGGTATTCAAAAGCTTCTAAACAAGGAGACTCATGTGCTTACTATCGACTTGGACTATGCTATGAAAAAGGCAATGGAGTGGAGCGATGCTATGACAAGGCAATTAACTACTACATAAAAGCATCAGAACTTGGAAATGAACAAGCACAGATGCACCTTGCTTTTTGTTATGGAAAAGGGGAAATAGTGGATAAAGACACTTTCAAGGAAATGCATTGGTACACAGAAGCTGCCATACAGGGAAATGCTGAAGCTCAGTACGCTCTGTGTTTGGATTACTTGGAACCTGAATTGAAAGTGCAAAATAGTGATAGAAATTATAATAATTTCATTGAATGGTTTATCGAATTGGAGAAAAACCAAAGATCCGAAGGACATTACTATTATTCAATGGTGTTCAAACGCATCATAGATTTAAAAGATTCGAATCTATTCTGTCTAATTGGATACCATTATGATTTGTATGCTGATGAGCCTGATTACCAAAAAGCTTTTGATTGGTATTCAAAAGCTGCTGAAATAGGGTCTGCAGATGCAGAATACGAACTTGGTTCATATTATGAAAAAGGAATTATTGTAGAAAAAGATATAGAAAAAGCCATTGGGTGGTATATGAAAGCAATAGGTCATGGGTATCAAGAAAAGGGTTATGTGCCTAACCAAGAAAAAGGCGGGTACGAAGAAGCATTAAGAAGACTAAATGTATGATTTGGTGTATTATGAATTACCCACAATTGTTCCGATTTTGTTTTTAAAGATGCCCACAATTCCATGTCGGATGTCAAGGCCACACTGAAATGTTTCAAGGAGATGGAGAAACAGGGATGGATTTGAGAAATAAATTGCGCAACCCTCCACTTTTAACCATATTTCCGCAGAAAATCCAAAGATAATCTGCGCAAATGGTCAATTTTTATGGTATTTGCGCAGAAAACCGAAAGTTTATTGACGTTGATTTCCTTCAAGGAAACGCGGAGATTAAGCTGAATTTAAGACAATTATCAGCCTTGCTGTGAGGTCAAATAATCATAGAACATCGAAGGTGAGACAACGAGAGGATGTTCAAGCTCCGCTTCTATGAAATCTTTGTCTCCGGAAAGAATTATGTCAGCATTATGAAAAATGGCATCGCTCAAAACGGGAATGTCTTTTGCATCGCGCAAAGTACCAAGTTGCTTCGGGGAACTCCCACAAAACACAAAAGGCAGCGCATGATATAACGAATACACCTTTTCTGCCTTTTCTTTCCATTTCATTTCGAGTATCGCCTTAAATTCAGCATCCACATAATCAGATACTAAAAGCTCGTGGTTACGCTCAAAAAGCAGATTCAGCAAGGCACCAGCTTTGCCACCAAAAACCAAAGCCGACACCAGCACATTCGTGTCGATTAAGATGCGCATGAGGCAATCCTTTCACGCCTAAATCCAGCCAAATCCTGAAGCATCTCTTCCTCAGAAGTCCAGCCTTTATTCTCTGCGAACACGCCTTGTATCTCGGCAAGTACTGCCTTGGCCGATACTTCCTCCTCCTTGGCTATTTCGTTTTGTTGCCTAAGACGCATCAGTTTCAGCAAATACTCCATCACATAGAGTTGCTCGGCGAAAGACAGGCCTTCCAACTGGCTTTCAAATACTTTCATTTCTACAGCAGACATGATTCCTCCTTTTTGTTATCAAAATGCAAAGATACATATCTTTTCATTCGCGCACCATGTTTTGGTCAAAACACGCAAAAACTTTTCCGCAGAAACTCCACAGATAATCTGCGCAAATGGTCAATTTTTATGATATTTGCGCATGAAATATACCATTTCTCCTATGAGCAACACCTTCCTCGATAACACAAACATCATCACCTACGACTCCCCTATCGGCATTCTCGCCCTAAGTTCTAATGGACTATCTCTTACAGGTCTTCACTTTTCAGGCCAGAAGCATTTCGACGAAAAGACCCTTCAAAACGCTATCAATGACTGCGATTTATCCGTTTTCAAAGCGACATCAGAATGGCTCAATCGCTATTTCGAGGGCGGCCAACCCAATCCTTTCGAGCTTCCATTGCTGCCAAGCGGCAGTCCATTTCAGCTGCGGGTTTGGGAAGCGCTTCTCGGCATTCCATACGGCGAGACCGTCAGTTATGGCGAGTTGGCGAAATTGCTTGGCACTTCTCCCCGAGCCATTGGCAACGCTGTTGGGCGCAACCCTATCGGCATCATCATTCCATGCCACCGCGTCGTTGGAGCAAATGGACAACTCACGGGTTTTGCGGGAGGCATAGAGAGAAAAATCTGGCTTTTGGAACACGAAAAAAGGGGCCGAAGCCCCTTTTGAAACTGAACTGTAATAGCAGATTAGTGGCAACCTTCGCAACCACCGCCGCAACTTTCGCAGTTGCAGTCGTCGCAGCCGCAGCCACAACTATCGTTGAAATCTTCATCCGTTGTTTCACGGACATCGATGATTTCGCCTGAGAAATGGAGGTGCTTGCCAGCCATGTCGTGGTTGAAGTCCATCTTGACGAACTTGTCGCCGATTTCACGGACGATACCGGCAATCGGGCGACCATCAGCAGTCTGCATCATCAGCTGAGCGCCGACTTTAACGAGATCCATAAGGACACCATTCTGGCAGAACATTTCCTTGTCCAGATCCATGATGTAAGCCTCATCGCGTTCGCCGTAGGCTTCGGCTGGGGTCAAATGGAAAGCGTATTTGTCGCCAGGTTCCTTGCCCATCAGATTCTCTTCAAACTTTGGAAGCAACTGATGCATGCCAAAAATGCAGACAAA
>JAZQPN010000514.1:0-6812 GCA_045628585.1 Bacteroidales bacterium
ATTTCCGTTTCACCCTCAATCTGAGGCATATAGGCTATCTCAGGCGATTCAAAAGTGACCGTCACAGTATCAGACGGATAATTTGACAAGTCAGGATAACAATATGGCATAACCCTCATCCGGAGCGTTACATAACCACGTTCAATATCATCATTAGACGGCGCATAGGACGCATGTAAAGAATATATGTTATACAAGTTACCGCTACCAATCTCATTAAACCATGCCACGCTATTAACGCCATACGCATAACTATCCTTCAAGGCAAAAGAAGCTGGGCAAGTCGAAAAATCAGGGCCAGCGGAGAATGTGCAATTTTCACCATGCGGAAGCGTGACAAAGTCAATGGCCGCATAATCACCGGCATAATTCTCAGTGTTGCCTTTTTCATAAATCCATGCACAAGTCGCACCGGCAGGGACAAAGAAAGAAGCACGTGTCCAATCCTTTGTACCGTCGGCACTCAGCATAAGCACGCCATCAACGTAGAAATTCAGCGAATTGCCCTCATGCCCCGACAGACGGTAATAAAACGAAATGGAATCATCGGCACCACTTGGTGCAAAGTACGAAAACATATTGATATCTATATCATCAGAAAGCGGTTGCGAAGCACAACAGTAATTGCCTTCGTAAGGCTCGGCATCGGTCACCGCCCAATAGCCGAAATTCTGCCATACGTTGCAGAACCAATAATTCGTATCAAGGCTGCCCAATTCGAAATCCTCAACCTTATTGCGTCCCAACGGAGCCTGAAACTGAACCCGATTGGCATAACTGCCGTTTTCGCCCGCCTCGCAATTGACATGCGCATAAAACACAATACCATTTGGAGCCGAATCCAAGGCCTCGACAGCCAAGGAAACGCTTGCACTTTGCTGAGGTTCAATGCTCTGAATCACAGCTGTATCGGCAGAAACCACAAAATCGTTCAGCATGTCAGCCCAAACCTTGACATCTTTTGCCCGCCCATCACCAACATTCTGAATTTCAACCGAGATTGTAGCTGTTTCGCCCACACCTAAGGTTCCATCATTGGTTTGCAAAACCATTTCGGAAACTTGCAATGCCGGCACGCAAACCGGAATTTCAAACGCACGTTCCGCATACGAATCGTCGCATTGCGCCACTACCGTAATGCCTAAATTTGCATTTTCCGAAGTCACATCTTTCACCATAAATTCAAAGGCGTTTTCAATCAACAGCGTTTCGTTTGGCTCAATATCGGCAAAAAGCGACAATTCTTTTGTAATATTCAGACAATCTGAATTTTCGAACAGGAACACAGTCCCATGACGCGAGGTTATTCCACCGACATTTTTCACAGTTACATCGAAAGAATTGCTTTCGCCTGCACTCAGCAAACCCGAATGTGGCACCACATTTTCGATGGCCAGGAATGCGGTTTCAGGCTTCACGACCTCCAAATGACGCTCAAAGCGCTGATAGTTCTGACCCGTCACCGTGAGGATGATTTTCGTTCCCAACGGGAAAAGCGGCAACTCTATCGATTGCGTCAAGCCTGTTGCTGGGACGAGTGAAACAAGTTCCACATCACCATCTTCATGTTCCTTGCAAAAGGCTATCGTTGTATTTTGAGGTGCGGAAATTCTAAACATCGTAACCCCTTCATACAGCGCCGGCTGATAGGATACGTTCATCTCCTGCGGCACCTCGGTATGCACCCTCAGAAAAGCATCGCAAAACGAAGTGAACATCTTATAGGTTATCGCCTTTTTCCCGTGATGCGTCACCCAACTGTTACGTGCCAGAAAGTACTTCCCCGCAACATTGCCGAAGGCTGGAAGACAATCACCTACATGGTCGGAATAGTGCTCGATATCAGGCATAAAACCACTGTCAAACATATCGAACATGCCCCAAGTCAGCAGATCGTTGACAAAGGTGTACGATGGTCCCGTCGGGGCAATCGCGCCGATTGCGCCAGCTGTCGCGCCATCCTTAGTATGTTTGAGCAAGGCTTCCACGAGGCAGTCGCTGCCAAAATCGAAACGCCCTGTCGAGCAGTTGATTGACAGGACGAATGGCAGTCGTCCGTGGTTATCAAGACTTTGCACCGACACATTGTCGAAGTGCGGCATTTCCCAGCCTGTCTCATAACCGTGGTCGCGGTGCAGCGCCATGAACGCCCCCGCATTTATGGCATTGATGATTTGCGTATCGGAGCCGCCCGTCCAGCCGCCCAACTCCGAAGGATGCGCGGGCAGATAACCCTGGCCATCTGGGCCGAAATACGACACTATGGTCGGCGTGTTATAGGGCGCCGAAGACCAAACCTCGTCGGGTGTTCCATCCAGAATCTCGTTCACACGCACCGGCTCCTTGCCCTGCTTCCGCCAATAGCCGCCAACGACTTCGGCGCAAAGCTGGAACCACGATGAAGTTTGCCAGCAGCAGGCCGTGAGCGGACGGTGATAAAATGAACATTCCGTATTCGGATTTTGCTCATAGTCAATCTGTTTCTCGACCATCATTGCCAATTCATCGGCTGTCGAGGCTGGCAAGCGTGAAATGCAGAAGTCTGGCAAGTCGTCATAGTCCATGCAGGATAAATAATTGTCGCTCACGCACTGACCAATTTCGGGATGGCTAACATATTTCGACGGAATGTTGCAACTTAAATCCGTGCCGTGGTCGGCGGCAAGGCAAATCGCAACGGGCGGAATATTCCAAGTCCAGAAGGCATCATAAAACCATGCGCCCAATTCATCGGCACTGCTCACGCCCATTTCGTCCAAGCGTATCACTTCGGTCAGTATGCCTTGCTTCATGCGGAAGTTCTTGAGTTGGTTGGCAATGGCGACATAATCATCATTATTCGGGACTATTATCAGGTATTCGCAACCCGTGGCCTTTTCATTCAGCCAGTTTTTCATTCGGGCGGCATAGTCGATTTTCGGCAAAACGTTGTAATTTACGATGTTCCGTTCCAGAATTGCATCCCAATAAGGAGAACGAAGACGGTTTTCGCCAAAATCCCCCCCGCCTTCAAAGTTCAGTTCCAATTCGATATTGCGGCAAACCTGCAACTGTCTTGTAATCGGGTTGTACTGCACGGGAAAAAGACTCAGTGCCACGACATCGACGCCGCGCAGGGCGAAAGGTTCGCTTACATCTACGTTTTGCAACGGATAGGATACATTCACGGCATAAATCTCTGCATCCTTTTCATAGTCTGCATTGGATTTTTCCAAGTCGGAAACAATGCCTAAGGATGGCGCAAGATTCACGTTCTCAAAGGTTTCCTTTTCCATTCCGACAACATTCACGCTCACTTTTGCGCCATGCGGCACGGCCACAAAACTGCTGATGCAGGGCACATTCGGCGCGCCTTTTTCGGCTGGCAGCACAAAGCCCGCCATGCTGAAAGTCTGCATCTCCTCGCCTTTATGATTCAAGGTCGACAAGGAAAAATCCTTTGTCTCGAAACGGATTTTCAGCCCTGTAGGATCGCTTTCCGTTACCTGAATGCCGTTGGGCTGGGCTGTCAGTGAATTAGGTTGACAAATAAAACCAGCAATTATGCCAATTAACAATACTAATTTTTTCATTTTCAATAGAGTTTAAATTTTCATCGGCAAAAATAAGAAAATTGATGAAAAACATATAGTTTTTGCAATAATATGCTATTTGACCTGGCAGGATGGATGTAAGTTGAAATCGCTGAAAGGCTGCCCTGAATCAAGCGGTTGCGAGATTCAGAACCTGACAAACAAAGGTTTTGCAGGTTTTAGATGTTTTGGTTTTTTAATATTGCTGTCCGCTAAAAATGGAGACAAAGCCTATAAAAGGCAAAGAGACATAAAAATGACAGTTTGGCTGTCCGCAAAATTTTAGCGGACACCAATAGTTTTTTAAAGGACAAATTGCAAATTGCTGCCATAGTTTTTGCATATTCCTGAGGAAAATGTTACTTTTGCTGCGGAAGAACAAAAACATAACGGGACAATCAGCATAATAAGCAAATCATAAACTGCACAAAGCCAAGCCTATGTCAATAAGCTGCAACACAAAACGCACTATCAAAAACGCCTACGGCATCATACTTCGCAACGCTTTCAAGGGCGATGAGCAGCATCGCGACGTTGAGCCTTTGATACGTTTTGTGGAAAAATGCGGATTTTTCAAGGCCAGGAGTTACTCCCATCATCACTACCCGGGCGGTGCGGCGCAGCACTGTATGGAGGTGATGCTGTGGAGCTTAGGAAACAAAAAAACTGAAAGACTTTCAAGTTGGGTCATCGTTACGCTGCTACACGACTTGTGCGACACCTACGGTTTCACGGGGCACGGGCGCGATGGCGGAAAATCGGTCTTCATGATTGAGGAATGTGCCCATTTCCCGCTCACCGGCGATGAACGCGAAGCCATCCAATACCACATGATGTGCGACATGAGGACGCTGCCAGCAGAAAGGCAAGCCAGCATCAAGGCCAATAATCCTTTCTGGAAAACCTTGAAAAGAAACGACTGCCGAAGCGCAGCGCAAGGTTCCAGCGAGGAACCACTCAGCGAAGATGAGTTTTGCAAAATGGTAAATGAGTTTCTTGAAAGGCGAGGTTGGAAATGAACTATTTACAACGCAATATTTCTATCATCATCAATCAAAAAGGGAGCCTTGGACAATCAGATTACCTCGTCTTGCCATAACTATTTGTTGGGTTTCGTTGACGCCATATTTGTTTTTGACTTCTTCCAAAAAAGCGTCAATCCTATCAGGATGGTTTTTTAAGAACCATTTTATATGATTCATCACATATTCCATTCTGACATTAGCATCATTCAAATCATTTGGCACGCGGAGCATTCTTTCATCAATGCTATCAAATCCAACAAAAGGGCTGTTCAAGCGTTCTTTTGCAAGTTCAACATACGTTTCATTCAATTCAATGCCCACCGCATTTCTTTCCAATTGCTGACAAACGCGAAGCGTTGTCCCGCTACCAGAAAACGGGTCAAGGACCATATCTCCTTCATTACTTGATGCAAGCACCATCCTTTCGACCAAAGCCTCTGGTTTTTGCGTCGGATGTGGCTGCCTGTTTTTCTGACAATAATGGATATGTGACACTTCCCAGACATCGCCAGGATTGGCACCTCTCATATTATTTATTTTTCTGTAATACTTTTGAGGTATGCGGACATCATCATTATTGAATTTGTAATTTAATGTTTTTGAAAACATCAAAATATCATCATGCCGAGGCGAAAAGCCTTTAGTCTTCCCTATTCCTTGCGTATAATGCCAGCAAATCCAATTCACGAAATTCATTTTCAAATCCTTTTCCATAATCTGATACAAATAGGAAATGAATCTGAATCCCACAAAGACATAGATCGTGCCATCATCACGCAATACACGATGACATTCCGAAAGCCAATCTTTTGAAAACTGCATATAATCATCAAACTCTTGCCTATCGCTCCCGTTTCCATAATCCTTTCCAAGATTATAAGGAGGATCAGCAACTATCAAATCAACGCTGTTACTCTGAATCAGCTTCAGTTTTTCTATGCAATCACCTTGAATTATATCTATCATTTCACCCAACCATGATTTTTTGCCAGCTTTAACCAATCGTCAAATGTCCTTTTTGATGAAGACAAATATTTCTTGTCAAGCAGTTTACAGAAATCCCATGCAGTTCTATTCACCAAGCTAACATAATGGATGTCACAAATTTGTATTTGCCCAGTTCCCAATGCCGGATTATAACTCAAATCGGATTCCGAAATATATTTCAAATCATACGCATTATACTTTACCACCTCCATAATCCCATCTGTCAATCCCGAAACAATGTTTTTCTGGCAATAAACCTTATGTTTGAGTGACAAAATAACGAACATGAAATCTGCATCTTCAACATAAGCACTCCTTATCCTTGCAAACGAAGTAATATTTGGTGACTT
Source organism: Bacteroidales bacterium (assembly GCA_045628585.1). Taxonomy (GTDB): domain Bacteria; phylum Bacteroidota; class Bacteroidia; order Bacteroidales; family F082; genus Limimorpha. The sequence continues at coordinate 5,935 of JAZQPN010000514.1, forward strand.
GCCCGAATTTTCGAAATCCTCGGAAGTCGCTTTCGAGTCGACATTAGCCGTCACAACTGAGCCGAAAGTTGATGATTTCTTGAATTGGAGAATAATGTCAGCCATATCAAGACGATGGCAGAATTCAGAATGAACAAGATTCCAACGATTATCCGAATCATCTGTTACCGTTTCGAACAATTCGCCAGCCCAAGCCTCAACAATTGGTCCTGCAATTTTGTTAATATTCTCCATAGGCAAACCATTTCTCAGGTTTGTATTGAGGATAATCTTATTTCTTCCTGTTTCGATAGCTTCTTCGACAATACCTTCTATCGAATTGATAATAAAATCAGAACATGCCTTATAGTCGGAAGACTCCTGTGGTATTTTAAAGTTTTGACTTTCGTATGTTTCCATATTCCAACAGAACCGCTATTTAATCATATTTATGCGCAAAGATACACGATTTTTCACAGTCACAAACGTAAAAAAACAATTATGGGGAAAAGCGAATCTTTTCCCCATAATTAATATTGGCTATAGTAATGATTTACAGCTTCCTGGCTATTTCCTTTTCGGTGTAGCCCTCAATAATGTCACCGACCTTAATGTCGTTGAAGTTTTCGATGTTCAGACCGCACTCCATGCCGGCGCTGACTTCCTTGACATCGTCCTTGTAACGTTTCAGGGAGCCGAGGGATCCTGTGTAAATCACGATGCCATCGCGAATGACACGGATTTTGGTGTTGCGGTTAACCTTGCCATCGAGCACCATGCAACCTGCAATCGTACCGACCTTGCTGATCTTGAAGGTCTCGCGGATTTCGATATTGCAAGTGATGACTTCCTCGATTTCAGGAGCCAGCATGCCTTCGATAGCCGACTTGATTTCCTCA
>JAZQPN010000515.1:0-15766 GCA_045628585.1 Bacteroidales bacterium
GCACTTTCAACATTTGAAATGTCGTTATGCGAATTATATCCATTACGCTGATTTTCTGTGAAATACAACGGATTCTTCATCTTTCCAATGTCATGATACAAGGCACCTGTTCGTGCCAAAAGCGCATCGCCACCGATTTCATAAAGCACCTCTTCGCAAAGGTTTGCCACTTGGAAAGAATGTTGGAAAGTGCCCGGTGCCGTCGTCGCCAGTTTGCGTAAGACAGGGCTGTTCGTATTACTTAACTCCAACAGAGTCAACACTGTAGTAAAACCAAAAATCCTTTCAAACAAACTTATCAAAGGCAACGACAGCAAAGTAAACAAAGCGTTCAAAGCCAAAAGGCCAATCGTCGAGACTTCGATTACTGAATCCGTCAAGAAACTAAACGCAACATAAACAAACACATATACCAAAAACACGAAGAACGAAGTCTTGAAATAGGTGACGCGTGCATTGCGCTGTGTCGACAAGGTGTAAATCACTACCGAGCAGACCATTATCTGCATAAAGATATATTGGAACGGATTCGGTACCGACAAGGAAATCAAAAGGATGGTAAAAATCTGCGTTGCAAACGCCACGCGCGAACTGAAAAATGTAACCATCATAATCGTCAGGATGCTGACAGGCATAACCAGAATGTAAGACGGATGCAGCGTCATTATCCAATACGAAGGAATTATCATCATCAGCATCATCAAAAGAATCATGTTGATTTTCCGCAATTCGCTGTAAATCTCTTTTTTGTGAAGCAATTGCAAATACACGGCGAACACCACAAAAACCAAAATCACCAGGGCCAGCTGACTCAAATACATGCGCAGCGTTTCGGCCAACGACATGTCGCGACCCGCATATTCACGCTGCAAGGAACTCAAAATGGAATAGATACGCTCATCAATGACCTGGCCTTCCGTCACGATGACTTCATCCTTCTGCACCATACCGTAAGTCAACGAGACCGATTTCGATGCTAAATCCAACTCCTGTTTTGAAAGATTTGCATCATAAAACACATTCTGCCCTATATTATTGAGCAACAAAGATACAAGCAACTGTTTATCAACATCATCGTCGGCACTTGCCACCCAGTTTTGCACCAATTCAGTGGCCGTGTTCATCGTGAACATTGAGTTCAGCCGAACCGTGCGCGCCACCTTGTTCCTGACCAAAGTTACCGCCACATCGGGTTCCAGTTCATCCATCACCTTATCGTAAGCCACCACGCCCGAATTTTCGATCGTATCGTACACGCCCAGCAGCAGTTCCTGACTTTTCGCCTTGTCGTGAGCACCTGCATTCCACTGCTTTTCGAAATCGTACAGCAGACTTTCGCGCGCACCATCAATCTTGGCTTCATCGAAACGGAAAATCGGCTTTACCGATTTTTTAATTTCCTCATATTCGGCATTCAGCTTTTCCTCATCCTTATAAATCGGAAAATCGAAAGGCGCATACAAAGTCTCGTGCTGCCAAGGTTTCGACTTTGCAAACTCATACTTGAATTTTGCAGCACGCGGCATCTGCCAAAACACCAAAACAATGGCAACGACAAAAGCCGACAACTTAATGACATTATAGTAAGAATGTGAAAAATCATTTACGACTTCCTGTATTTTTCCATACAATTTACTCATAATCACCAATTTAAACAATACAAAGTGACCTATTTCGGAAAGCGAAAATAAAAATAAAAGCGGTAAGAAACGCATTTTCCATTAAAAAAACGCTAATTTAGCGGCAAAATTGAAGAAAATGGAATACGGAATCTGCACACAATCGGCCATCGCCATGCGCAAGGAAAACAGTCATGCAAGCGAGATGGTCAGTCAGTTGCTTTACAACGAGTTATACGTCAAATTAGACAAAAAATCCGAATGGATTCTCATTCGCACCGAACTCGACCAATACGAAGGTTGGATACCCGCCAAACAACATCACCCCATCAATGAAAACGAGTTTTTACAATTGAAAGACAGCAAACTTCTCATTGTAAATCAACCCGTTGCTAATTACAAGGGCAGAATCGTTTCCTTCGGGACGCCTTTGTTTGAACCCGCTGAATGTGCCGCCGAAATGCCGCAGGCTTTCCAACCGCAAGCCATGATTGACAACGCCCGCAAACTCCTTGGCGCGCCATACCTTTGGGGCGGCCGCACCGTGATGGGCATCGATTGCTCGGGCTTCGTGCAGCTCTGCGCCCGCAGCGCAGGCCTGCTCCTTCCCCGCGATGCCTCACAGCAAATACAATGCGGCGAGGTCGTGTATTTCCTCCAAGAAACACAACCTGGCGACCTTGCCTTCTTCGGCAACGAAAACGGCACCATCACCCACGTGGGCATCATCATCGGCAACGAGCAAATCATTCACGCCTCGGGCGAAGTCCGCATCGATTACCTCGACCAAACAGGCATATTTAATAAGGAGACCGGGATACACACGCATCAGTTGGTGGGTGTCAAGAGGATGATTTGATTAGAAATTTATCGCTGCATTCACAAAAATTTGCATTTCCATATCAAAAAAAACTATATTTGCCCTTTCAAAATCGCAATTACAAATAGTTAAAACCGCATTATATATGGTAATTAAGAAAACACTTATATTTGCCTTTATTTTACTAACGTTTTCATCCTGCGCTCTAACTGGTTTTGTAACCGAAACTCCAAAAAGCGAAATTCGTGATGTTCAACGTTTTGCACCTGTTTGCGATATAGACCTTCTCGACAAATACGACAACGGCGGTCACAACGACTCACTTTCTGAATTATGCCGTCTTACTATTGAGAATTACATGGACCAGCAAAACGCCATTAACACGACAGGCTATATATCAATAGAAGATTCAATTATACAGAATAGAGTTAACGAAGAAATCCGCCAGTTCAACAGTGCCAATGTAGCCATCAAGGAGAAAGCACAACACGCATATTTGCCTACCATAGATTCCATCCTAAAACAAAACGGGAAAAGATTCGGATTACTGATTCACCTTGAAGGTTTTGAAAGAACCAAGCAAAATTGGGGCGAGATGTTTTTTAAAGGCTTTGCGTACTCTATAGGAGCTTATGGTGCAAGTGATTACTATGAGGCATACTCTAAGCTGACAATCATTATTTATGACTCAAATAAAAAGAATATTCCGTTTTATGATTTTTCAATCAAACCAGACAGCAAACCCACCCATATCCTTGATCAACAATTATATCGTCTCATAAATCAAAAATTCAAATAACAACCATGCAACATTGCCTTTGTTTTGCTGCTTATATTTTTGAAATTCTAAGTCATTAAATCCTTAAATATCAATTCAATGAACAACGCACTCATTACATTTGCAAAACCGGAAAACGAACCTGTGAAATCATACAAACCAGGCAGCCCGGAACGCATTGAACTTCAGAAAGAACTTGAAAGACAATCAAATGAAGTTGTCGAAATACCGATCATCATCGGCGGCAAGGAAGTCCGCACCGGTGATATGGGTGAAGTGGTCATGCCACACGACCACCATCATGTCATTGCCCGCTACCACAAAGTTGGCGAGAAGGAAGTGAAGATGGCCATCGACGCGGCCATGGCAGCCAAGAAGGAATGGGAAAACACGCCTTGGGACGAACGTGCATGCATCATGGCACGCATCGGCGAAATGCTGGCTACCAAATACCGCGCCCGCATCAACGCAGCCACCATGCTCGGCCAAAGCAAGAACTGCTTCCAAGCCGAAATCGACTCAGCTTGCGAAACCATCGACTTCTTCCGTTATAACAACTACTATGCAAGCAAACTTTACGCTGAACAGCCAGCATCGGCCAACGACCAACTGAACCGCACCGAATACCGTCCTCTGGAAGGTTTCGTGATGGCCGTCACACCATTCAACTTCACCTCCATCGCTTCCAACCTGAACATGACTCCAGCCTTGATGGGTAACACCACCATCTGGAAGCCTTCAACAACCGCTTTGCTGTCGAACTACACCGACATGCAAATCTTCATGGAAGCCGGTCTGCCAGCAGGCGTCGTCAACTTCTTGCCAGGCAAGGGCAGCCTGATTGGCAATGTCGCTTTGCAGCACAAAGACTTCGGAGCCATCCACTTCACCGGTTCAACCGCTACCTTCAAGAGCCTCTGGAAGATGGCTGGTCAGAACCTCGACATGTACAAGGCTTATCCTCGTCTCGTCGGTGAAACTGGCGGCAAGGACTTCATCTTCGTCCACAATTCAGCTGACCCACAAGAAGTTGCCGTCGCTATCGTCCGCGGTGCCTTCGAATTCCAAGGCCAGAAGTGCTCAGCCGCTTCACGCGCATACGTTCCTGCTTCGATGTGGAACGATGTCAAGAACCGTATCGGCGACATGATGAGCACCATCAAGATGGGTGATGTGAAAGACTTCACGAACTATGTCAATGCTGTCATCGATGAAGCTTCCTTCGACAACTGCAAGGGCTACATTGACCGCGCCAAAGCTTCGGCTGACGCTGAAATCGTGTTCGGCGGCAACTGCGACAAGACCGTCGGTTACTTCGTTGAGCCAACCGTCATCCTCGCCAAGAATCCTCATTACGAATCCATGGAACAAGAAATCTTCGGACCTATCATCACCATCTACGTCTACGAAGACAACAAGTTCGAAGAAATGCTCGATGTCTGCGACCAGACTTCTCCATACGCCCTCACAGGTGCCTTCTTCGGCAACTGCCTCAAGGCTCAGAAGATTGCCAACGAAAAACTCAAGTATGCTGCCGGCAACTTCTATTTCAACGACAAACCTACGGGAGCTGTGGTCGGCATGCAGCCATTCGGCGGTGCACGCGCATCAGGCACCAACGACAAGGCCGGCGGCCTCTGGAACCTCATCCGCTGGACCAACCCACGCGCTATCAAGACAACATTCTGCCCTGCAAGAAACTACGGTTATCCTTTCCTTGCACAGGATTAATAACGATTTAATTGTTTTTGAAAAGAATCCGCCAGCAAAACTGACGGATTCTTTTATTGCCTTTCGGAGAAAAACCGTACCTTTGCCCCGAAAAACAAAAAAACAAGATAAGCTATGAGCGAAACAACTTTGAACAATCTGCTTGAATACCTTTACGATACGCTGACACCAAGCAATATGCGCTGGGTAGGTGAACACCTTATCAAGCAAGCCAATCATAAGGAGGAATCGGCGAAGCCCTACACTATGGAAGAAATCAACACAAGGATTGCCCAATCCGAGCGTGACTCAGTCGAAGGCAAGGTGTATGATTTCGACGATGTGATGCGTGAACTCGAAGAGGAACTTGAAACGCCCACGACAATATGAAAGTGATGATGACCGATTTTGCGAAGAACCAAATCCGCAAAACCGCCAGATATATTAACAAGGAGTTCGGCAGACAAAGCAAAGACAAATTCTTGTTTGAAGTACGCCAGACGAAATGTTTACTTGAAACAAACCCTTACCTTGGCTCAATAGAGCCACTATTAGCCGATAGGCCAACGACATACTATAGCATCGTCGTAAACCATTTAAGCAAAATGGTTTACCGTATTATGGACGACTATCTCGAAATAGCGGACTTCTGGGACACACGCCGCGAACCGGAAAAACAGGCAGGGCAAACGAAATGACGGTTACGTCTCTTTACATTTATTTTGTTCATCATATCAAACATATTTCATCATAATTTGTTCAACGCATTGAACAAATTCAAATAAAATTCGTAAATTTCAAAAAAAACAAACGCCAAAAGAAACACACCATCAGAAACCATAAATTTGTTCAATGAGCAAAACATTTTTATAATGAATTTGTTTTGCGTATTGAACAAATTAGTATCTTTGCAACCATAAACATATTGAATATGGAAACGCTGATTAACAGGCATAAACGCCTCATTTCACAAGTAAAGACCAACCTTGTGCGAAGCTATATCGACAAAATCGACTGGGACACGAAGCTCATTGCCATCAGAGGAGCCCGAGGCGTAGGAAAAACGACCTTACTGCTGCAATACATCAAGCTGAACTATGGAAGCGACACAAAAAGATGCCTTTACGTGAGTTTGGACAGCCTTTATTTCAGTCAGCACACCCTGTCGGAATGTGTGGAAAAGTTTTACCAAAACGGCGGCGAACACCTTTTTCTTGATGAAGTTCACAAATACCCATCGTGGAGCGTTGAGATTAAAAACATTTACGACGAATACCCCGACCTGAAGATCGTATTCACCGGTTCATCGCTCATCAACATCCTGAATGCCGAAGCCGACTTGTCACGGCGCTGCATTGCCTACGATATGCAAGGCTTATCGTATCGTGAATTTCTTTCGCTTTACAAAAAAATCGATTTGCCGTCCTACAGTCTCAACGAAATCCTCGAAAATGCCGACGACATCTGCAACAAAGTAAACGAAAAAACACGTCCGCTTCAGTATTTCGACGAATACCTGCGTTATGGCTATTACCCTTTCTATCTCGAAAAAACGCAAGACTACTACACAAGAATTGAAAACATAACGAATATGATCCTCGACATCGAGCTTCCGCAACTTTGCGGTGTTGATGTCGGAAACATTCGGAAAATCAAGGCGTTGCTTCAAGTCATGGCATCAGGATTCCCGATGATGGTCGACATTACGCGGCTTGGCACCTTGTCGGGGCTTTCAAGGACAACCATTCTTTCCTACCTTCAATATCTGGACAGGGCGAAACTCATCTCTTTGCTCTATTCCGATGAAACATCCGTAAAGAAAATGCAGAAACCCGACAAAATCCTTATGGAAAACGCGAACCTACTTTATGCCATCTCGTCCGAAACCGTAAACATTGGCACCGCGCGGGAGACCTATTTCTGCAACCAATTAAGAAACAGTCACACATTGGAATACGCAACAAAAGGCGACTTCCGCATCGATGGAAAATACACCTTTGAAATTGGCGGCAAAAGCAAAGATGGCAAACAAATTGCCAACATCGAGAACTCCTACATCGCCGCCGCCGACACGGAATATGCAAACGGAAACAAACTCCCAATTTGGCTGTTCGGCATGATGTACTAAATTACTAATAAAATGAAATCAAGCAGCAAACTTCTCGGGCATCTGGCGGTTTTCGTCGCCTACACCATTTTCGGATTCAACATCATCATTTGCAAGGACTTGTCGAATTCGAGTCTCATCTCCCCTATCGGACTTTTCAACCTCCGCGCCATCGGTGCGACCATCCTGTTCTGGCTCATCTCATGCTTCATGCCCAAGGAAAAAGTGCCGTTCAGCGACTTGTGGAAAATCTTCATCGCCTCTATGCTCGGACTTTTCTTCACGCAACTCACTTTCCTGAAAGCCATCAAGATAGCCACGCCTTTAGACACTTCCATCATCAACTCCATCACGCCGATTTTCACCATGTTCGTTGCTGCCATTGCGCTGAAAGAGCCCATCACGCTGAAAAAAGCAGGCGGCGTTGCCGTGAGTTTCATCGGTGTCATCATGCTCATTCTCAACACCGTTCACGCAAGCAACAACGGCGTCACCCAAACCCAGCCTTTAGGCATTGTCCTTATCATCTGCAACAGCCTTTTCTTTGCAACCTACTTAGGCGTTTTCCGTCCGCTGATTGCCAAATACAATGTCGTGACTTTCATGAAATGGATGTTCCTGTTTTCCATGCTGGTCTCCGTTCCGCTCAACCTGAACGAAATCACGCACTTGAATTTCAGCGTCATGCCAACCAATTACCTGCTGGAATTAGGCTTCCTTATCCTCTTTTCCACTTTCATCGCCTATTTCCTCATTCCGGTTGGACAGAAATCGCTGCGCCCGACCGTCATCAGCCTTTATTCTTACCTGCAACCGCTAATTGCCACCATCACAAGCATTTATTTAGGCATGGACAAACTGAGCTGGCAGAAAGTTGTGGCTGCCATTTTGGTTTTTACAGGCGTAATTTTAGTCAACAAGAGCCGTGCGGCTGATTCCACAAAAAGGCAGTAGCAATATCATTTTTTGAATCTTTCAGCTTACAAGTTTTGATTTCCAATTCTTAAAGACAAACCATCAAATCAAATTATCATGCTGGAATACAATATAGTAGACGCATTCACCGATAAGCCTTTCGGCGGCAATACAGCTGGCGTAGTACTTATCAAAAGTCAAGACAGTTTCCCCGATGATGAGACCATGCGCCTCATCGCGGCGGAGTTCCGTTATTCCGAGACCGCCTTTGTCAAGGCAGAGACCGACGGCAGTTTCACCACGCGCTACTTCACCCCAACTGGCGAAGTGCCACTCTGCGGACACGCCACCGTCGCCACATTCGGCATGCTTTTCAGGAACGGTTTGCTCCACGAAGGACAGTGCTATCTCAACCACACTTTGGCCGGTGACCTGAAAGTCATTGCCGGACCAACCACCATGATGCAGATGGCCGAGCCAAAGCTCATCGCCACACTCAGCGATACCGAACAAAACAGACTTGTTTCCATTATGGGGTTAACGGGAATGACTAATTTGCCTGTTCAAATCGTCAGCACAGGTTTGCCCGACATTATGCTACCCGTCGCCAGCATCGAGGCATTGCAAAACCTCCACCCCGACATGAAAGACTTGAGCGAATTGAGCGAAAAGCTGCATGTTGTCGGCGTCCATGCCTTTGCCCTAAGCGACGATGGCTACACTGCCCACGTGCGCAACTTCGCGCCGCTTTACGGCATCGACGAAGAATCGGCCACAGGAACCTCCAACGCTGCCTTGACTTACTACCTATACCACAACGGCATCATCAAGGCGCCAGCGCAATGCGCATTTCTGCAAGGCGAAGCCATGCAACGCCCATCGGTCATCGCCACTACCCTATCGAGCAACGACTTACAATGTGAAATAATGGTTGGCGGGCCTTGTTGCGTGGTGGCTGAAGGGACACTGAATCTCTAAATATCATTTACCTAAGACTGCAGACAACGCCTTCACCATTCGCGGCACGACGGGCGAAAAATGCGTGCCTTCCACCAGCTCGAAAACGACTTTGCCTTGACACTTTTCCTTTAGCATGACTGCGATTTCCGATGTCTTCTCCTCCACCGTCGCCATCCGTTTTTCCTTGGCGTTTTTCTCCTTATCGCCCAACAGAAGGCAAATGTTTTCCACTTTCGGAGAAATTTCGCGCGTCTTCACCCATTCGGCAAAACCATCATACCACAATGAGCCGGAAATACTGATAACATTTTGAAAGACATCGGTATTGAAAGCCGTCCACACCGCAAAAAGTCCCGAGAGCGACACGCCCATCAAGGTCCTTTGCGGATTTGACAAACCCAATTCACCTTCCGCTTTCGGCACGATTTCATTGCATAATTTCGCCAGAAATGCCGAAGCTCGCCCGCCAAAAGGCTTTGCTTTTTTGAACACGCCAGGAGCCGGCCAAGGTGTCAGGTCATCATTCCAATCGACGCCTTCAACCATGACGAATGTAAGCGAAAAAAGCTCTGCAAGTGCCTGCATATCGACATTCAAATCCTTCGAGACACCTTCGGGTAGAATCAAATAGCAGACCTTGTCAGTTTTATATGTCATGACGAGAGAATAATCCATACTTTTCAGTTTTCGGTTTTCAGTTATCAGTTTTCAGTAAAAATTGTTCAAGATTATTCAAAAACGCTTCCAAATTCAACACTGCAACGCTTTCAACTTTCCACTTTTCAACAATTAAATGATTAAACCTAAAACGATTCAACAATCTCCAACAGCCGCTTCAAAAGCCGCAGCAACTCACCGTTTTCGACGAAGGTCGCAATGTGTCCATCGCAAAAGCGCTCACCCCGATTGATGAATGTGAACATGGTTTTCAGTTCATCCAGATTGTATTCCTCAATCGTTTTGCCCGATTCCATGAGCACATCATAATGCGACAGATAATCATAATCTGGCTCCATAAAACCCATTGCCTGCATGACCTCTGCTGGATAGCAAGGATAAGGATTGTATTCAATCTTCGGATTGGTTTCGAGGAAGGCGATGCAAGCCTTGATTTTTTTATCTGACATAATATTCTCTTTTTCAACTCACAAAGGTACGACTTATTTCCAAGATTGCAATTCAAAACCCAATCTTTCTAAATTTCGTATTGTTGATTGCCTCCTGCTGGCAGAATTCATTCAGTTGGACTTCGGTTGGGTTCTTGCCGCTGAGAATCTCGCTTGAGCTTGTTGAAATACGCTGCCACCAAGTTTTTCTTCGGCAGCGATGTTCACTATTTGTTCGATATTGGAAATGATTGTGTCGTCTGCCTTTACCATTGCCGGTTCCTCGATGTCGGCAACAGGCTCATTCTGTTCTTTTTTGCGTGCCATAATCTACGGTATTTTTGATTTCGGCAGCAAAAATAAAAACAGAGGTGTGCCTAATGTAGGCATACCTCTGTTGGAATTGGGGCGATTGACTCGCTATACTTTAGCAAACACAAATAGAATTCATAACAATCCATTGGATTACAACGAAATCTTTTTCCCAAATTTATCAGGTTTTAGGTTGTCCAGTAACTCTGAAACCTTATCTTCTATAAGTTTTTGGAAAGTGCGATCATCATCATAAAGTTTTTCAAAATCAGTTTCATCATTCCAATTATGTATTGGAAAAGGTTTGTAGAAAGCATACCATTCTGAGAATGAACCACCAAAATGGCTATACATTTCTCCCTTTTCGTCTTTTTTAAAACCAATTTTGCTTGCATCCCTATACTTGATGCCATAATTGAAGTTTTTAAGGCCGTCACTCATAAACTCAAAACAGATGCAGAACGATTCCCATTCAGGCTTGTAGAAGTAGAATTGCCCTTCGTATTGCTTACACCAATTTATATTAGTAATGTCAAAGTCGGGGTGAAAATAGAGTTTCATTTTGTTTGCTATTTCCTTCACTTGCTTCTTTAATTCCTTATTAAAAATTTCGTTCCGAACTGCATCATAGACCTTTTGGATTTTGCATACGGCATCAATGTTTTCGGGTGTCGCCAAATATGCAACAAGTTCTTCTTTTATTGTGTTTTCCATATTTTGATTAGTGAGTTTTAGGATTAAATCGAGATATTGTGTCATCGTTTCCCGGACAACCGGCATAGCCACTGCTTTTTCTTTGCATGAGCTAATCCATTTGGATATTTCATCAGCATAACTGATGCAATAAAAGTCCTCATTTTCTTTAAGTGGTTTTGAATTACCATTTTTAATTGATTTATCGGAAGGAGAATGGCCATTAAGTGTCAGGTACAACAGAATGTAATTTCCTGAACCATACTTGTTTTCAGCAAACTCATGGTATCTATAAAGTTGCTGTGGCTGATCGTCTGCGTAAATCTTATTTTCTATGATTATTGCCTTCGACAAATTATCATTCTCTATTAGGATGTCTATGCGGCCACCTTCCTCATTATTATTATCGATTTTTCCGATGGAATATTCTACTTTTACTTTTGCACTATTTGTGTTAAAACGAAAAGTGTTGCTATTGAATGATACGCCTACAATGAGTGGAGATATGATTTGTTCCATGAATAAGTTGAGGAATATGTTTCCAGCACCATGTGAACCATTTGGGTCAAGAAGTGATGCAAGCATCGTGGAATGGGTTGTTACTTCATAATGTTCTGCATGCATTATTTCAAATACATTAAAACATTCCCCCCGTTTGAACCTTTCTTGCCTAAGGACCTTCTCTTTTTGTGATATTAAAAGAGTATGATGAACAATTTCTTTTATCTTATCTTCCATTATTATTATTTATCAGGAAATACAATGACAAATTTCTTTACGATTGCAAAGATAGCAAAAATACGAATTTTTCAGTATCGTTTTATGAATCACTATAATTTCAAGGGAAGAGCGCCAAAGCACTCTTCCCTTTGCTTGCCACTTACTTTTTAGGCACAAAAACATAGACCTTGTCGCTAATACGTTTTTCCTCACCACCAAGCAATCGGGCCGCATTCGCCAGCTCACCGTAAGAGTTGTAAGTCTGAACATTGCCATTTGGGAAATTTAAAGTAAACATGATTCCATCCCTAAATCCGTGTCGGGCGCAACTTCTGTTATCTCCTACTCTATTGTACGCTTTTCGGGACCGCGTTTTATTGCATTGATTTTTAATGCCTTCATATACAGACATAGCGTACCCTTCCCCGTTTCAGGTAGAAAAGGCATCGCCAAACGCCACGAGACACTGAAATACAAGGTAGAGTACGCCTAAAACTGGCGTACACCCATTGCAGTTCCTGTCTCAAAAATTGGCGATTTCTTTCTACAGAACCACAATAGCTGTCGCTATTTCCATAAAACGGCTGCAAATATAGAAAAATTTCCGTTTTCACATGTGCCGCTAAAAAATAATTGCATCCCAGTATCATCGTAGCGAAGTTTTATTTCGGGCACAAAATAAAAACAGAGGTGCGCCTAATGAGGGCACACCTCCGTAAAAAAAGTGTTATTTCTTCGAAATTCACAATATCTTCAAAGCTATCGCCGCGCAAGCCTCCGCATCAGCTTCAATCTTCCTCATATTTATTCCACATCCGTTTCACGATTTCCGTTATTTCCTTGCGCAGCCAAAGTGGTTCCAGCACTTCCATTTCGTCGGCATTGCGCAGGATTTCCTGCTGAAAATCCCATGTTGGGCGGATTCGCATGGCAAAGATACTATAATTTTCATTGCGTTCCGTTTCAACTTGCGATTCATGCAAAGGCAAAGAGCGCAGATAATTGGCTTGCAACGCACTGACTTTCAGCCTTACATCTTCTATTTTCATGTCTTTCATCACGATGACGCCAAAACTGCTGTCGAAAAACACCTCGGGACAGAAATCTTTAGGATAGACAAATGTCGCGTCCAAAATCTTCACTTCACGAATGCGGTCCAATGCAAAAATGCGGATTTCGCCATGCGAATGGCTGAAACCCACAACATACCAGCGCTGACGGAAAATCTTCACGCAATACGGGTCGATGGCATAGACCGACGACTTCGGCTTCCAATAACTCTGATGCACAAATTCGATGGTCTTGCTTGACTTCATCGCCGACAAAATTGAGGAAAGATACACATTGCCCGACGGGACATTTTCCAGCAAAATCCTGTCTTTCAATGCGATATTCTCCACAAGCATGTTACTCACCGAAACGGTGTCAATCATCCAGTTCTGGATGCTGTTGCCCTTGATGTCTTCGCGGTTCTCAATGTAATAGCGGTAGCCGTCCTTGCGGTCGCACTCAATGTTGATTCCGAAAATTTCCTCCGCAGCCGCACGCCATTTGTGGAAAGTGCGCAAAGGAATCTCCAAGCCTTCGCTCAAATCGCTGTCAAGCCATTTCCAATTGATTTCCTCAAAACTGATCCGCTTTGCATCGTAGATGGTCTTCACCAGCCACACATATTTATACATCTGATTCCGCGCCATGACATTTTGCATTTACGCTGCAAAGATAAAAATTAAGGTGTGCCCAATCGGGGCACATGTTTAAAAAAGTTATTGACAAAACGAGAAAGCACCATGTTTGAAAAAAATAGTATTTTTGCAGCCGAGATATGCAACAAACAAAAAAACAGCATGAAAAAAGAGGAACTGAATTTCACCATCTACTGCATTGGCATTGTAGCGGAAGAACTTGGCCGTGATGCTCGCGACATTTTCCGTCTCATGCAAAAAGGCGACATCATCAAGGGGTACATTATCCCTTGCTTTGACGTATTGCACACATTCTCACGCGACTACATCATCAGCGACCTGACACAACTAATGCAAAAGAAAGGGCTTATTGCAGCATGAAACTTTATCACACATCCTACTTGCGCATTGAGCATCCCGACATCAGTTTTTCACGTGCTTACCTCGATTTCGGCAAAGGATTTTACACGACTCCCAACCAGGGGCAGGCAGAAAAGTATGCAAAACGATTCTTCAAAGAGGGAAACGCAGCATTTCTCAATAAATACGAATTGGATGATGATTGCTGTGGTTTCACCCACAAGACCTTTAATGCTTATGATGGAGAATGGCTCGATTATGTAGTTGCATGCCGAAAAGATAATCTTCACAAAACATTTGACATTGTAGAAGGAGGAATTGCTGATGATGATGTATTCAACACGCTCGACCTTTATATGGATAATCTCATCACACGAGAGGAAGCCATCAAACGGCTCCAGAAGAAGAAACCGAATTGGCAGATATGCCTTTGCAACCAGAAACTCATCGAAAAGCATCTGCATTTTGTTGAATCCATAGAACTGAAAAATGATGAAAGCTAATCCGACTCTACTCCGAATGAAATACGGCCGCATTGTTGAGCGTTTTGCCGGTCTTGCCAACATAAGTTTGGAAGATGCCCTTGCGTTCTTCTATGAATCAAAGACCTATGAACTCATCAGCCAAGGCATTTCCGACATGCACTGCCTCAGCGACTTTTATCTCGCCGACGAGCTGATGATGGAATACAAGAAAAACAACAATGGGATAACAACAGACGCCGCTCTTTCGAAATCTGATAACTGACAGACCTCATTCCAAATCGGAAGATAAAAAAAGAAAACAAAATGTAACTCATTGAACATAAACGCATTTTCTCACACACGAAGCAGGACTTTTGCATGAAATCACACCATCAAGCAAAGCCCTGCCTTGTTTTTTTGCAAGCGGAAAAATCATTCCCTGACCACCACGCGCTGTGTAACGCAACCGTTCTCAGTCTCGATGCGCAAGAAATAAATGCCAGCCTCAAACTGTCCCAAATCCATCGTCACTTGGTCGGCATCAACAGCGATGTTGAAGACTTTCTGTCCCAGCGTATTGAAAACGGTGATTTGCCTCATGCCATCAGCCATGACGGTCACATTGCCCTGAGTAGGATTCGGTGCAACGCAAGCCTCAATTACGCTTTCTTCAACTGCCAATTCATCACCAGCAATGATAGTGACATCGTCCACATCCAATTTATATTGGTCGGTGCAGTTGAAATGGCGAATGGCGACATAAATCAATTGTCCTTCATACTGGCTCAAATCGACACGGTATTCTGTCCATTCGCTTTGGCCTTTGTTCCAATTGTTGGGAATGGTCCATTCGGCAATGGTCGTGAAATCAGCTGGATCGGTGTTTCCCGAGGTCGAGACTGCCACGCCAAAGTGTTCTTCAGGATAGATTTCATCGTGCGAGCAAGCCCAAAAACTGATGCTGGCATCAGCGCTGGCCAAAAACTGGCGCGAAACGAGATAATTGTCTGGTGTCAAGACATTTGGATATTGATAAGATTCCGAGCAAGCCCAGCCATCGGTTTCATTGTGACCCATTTCGGTGCCTAACACGCGGCCATTGAACCAATCATAGCCATCGCCGTCAGCATCAATGGTAGTCCAGTCAGTAAGAACGAGTTCACCTTCAAAATCGTAAGTGTATGTCACTCCCCTATTTGGAGCATTAAGGAAGGTGTTCTCAACCGAGAAATTCTGCGCATTCAATTGGCCCAAGCCCATAAAGGCGAGCATCACCAAAAAGAAAGATTTTTTCATTTTATCAGTATTTAAATGGTTATCAAAACGGTTTATTTATTTTGCAAAAATAAGTTTTTTCCACGAGCGAGGCCTTTTATGAAGGAATAATTTCTATTTTTGCAGTCCATAAAGGGCCCGTAGTTTAATGGATAAAATAAAGGATTCCGGTTCCTTAGCTCAGGGTTCGATTCCCTGCGGGCTCACCACAAAAAAGCCCCGGTCAATTGGCCGAGGCTTTA
>JAZQPN010000516.1:0-8696 GCA_045628585.1 Bacteroidales bacterium
TTCGGATTGAAACGTCCCAATCCCATGAAACGCTCCCAGCTGATATTCATACGATGCGCATAATGAGGCATATAAGTCCTCAACAAATGCTCTTCAAAAGCATCATGGCCAGCAGGAACCGGCGTATGAGTCGTGAACAAAGTTGATGTACGCACCAATTCGAGAGCGACATCGAAATCGAGGTTATGCTTATTAATATAGGTGCGCAAACGCTCCAAGCCGCAAAATGCAGCATGACCTTCATTGCAATGATAAATCGTTGGTTTCAAGCTAATTGCTTCAAGAAGGCGAATACCGCCAACACCCAAAAACATTTCCTGTTTCAAGCGCATTTCATTGTCACCGCCATACAAACGGCTTGTAATGCCACGATCTTCCTGCGAGTTTTCTTCTATGTCAGTATCAAGCAGATAGAGGCCTACCCTACCCACATTGACGCGCCAAACCTTCGCATAAACCGAACGGCCTGGAAAAGCAATGCTAATCTTCACCCAATCGCCATTTTCATCACGAACCGGGTCGAGCGGCAACTGCGAAAACTTCTGCGGTACATAATCGGCACGCTGCTCGCCCGAAACCGCAATTTCCTGAGCGAAATAGCCGTAACGATACAGCAATCCGATTCCAACCATATTGGCATTCGAATCGGAAGCTTGCTTCATATAGTCTCCAGCCAAAATGCCCAAACCGCCGGAATAAATCTTCAGGCTCTTCATCAAGCCATATTCCATGCTGAAATAGGCAATCAAGTCTTTTTGAGTCGTTTTTTGCGACATATAATGCTGGAAATCATCATAAACTGCATTCAATCGCGTGATGAAATCCTTATCGTTTTCCAACTTTTCAATCTGTTCCAAAGACAAACCTTCCATCAAGGCGACTGGATTTTGTTCCGTCGCCACCCAAGCCTCAGGATCGATGGATTCGAAAAGTTCAATGGCATCGACATTCCAACACCACCAGATATTGCGCGACAGTTCCTGTAACTTTCTCATTTCCTGAGAATAAACAGGCTGAATCAGAACTTTCTTCCAATTCGGTTCATCGGCTTTCTGATAATTGACTTTCACCTCATGCAGCATATCGGCGTAAGGCACCGATTCCAACATATAATGACGGCTGCCAGACTTGTCCAAAGCCATGTCCCAAGCCTTTTGATAATTGGAAATCAATTCCTTCCAGCAAAGTTTGCCAGCCAATTTTAAAGCATCAGCCGAAATCTTTGCCATTTCATCTTTTGATTTGCCGATGAAATCACGCATTTTGGCGACAATGGCATCAACGACCTGATTTCCAAATCCTTCTTTTCGCTCCACTACTGTAACAGCTTCGCCTGTACCACCTTCATTCTGAACGAATTTGCCAAAACCAGACAAATCGGTGGTCAAGGTTGGAATGCCAACCGAAACGCTTTCAAGTGGTGTATAACCCCATGGCTCATAATACGATGGGAACACAGAGAAATCGAAAGCGGAAAGGAATTCCGTATATGTCAAATTGAAAATGCCATCGTTTCCGTTCAGATAGGAAGGCACGAACATCACTTTCACCTTGTCATTGGCATCGTTTTGCAAGCCCGCATTGCGCAAGGTGTTCAAAATGGCATCGTTTTCATAATTGAAAATATGGTGCGTTGCTGGAAAATCGGTATGTCCTTCTAAGGCGACTTGACCTTCCAAACGGCGTTTCAAATCCTTCGAAGGGCCTGCCAGATTGGCAGGGACCGCAATCACGCCAAGAACGTTTTTTGCAAGATTTTTGTCTTCATTCAAACGGCGCAACGATTCGATAAACAAATCGATGCCCTTGTTTTTGAACTCATAACGACCACTATTGATTACCATCAGGCAATCATCAGCAAGTTGTTCGCCGCAAAGTGTGCTGGCAATTTTCAAAATCTGCCTACGGGCAGCATTTCGCATTGCCGAAAATTCAGCATCATCTTGACGCAAGGATTTATCTATACCATTGATTGTCAACACATCCGGCTTACGTTCAAGGAATTGTTCACATTCCTGAGCCGTGATATCGCTCACCGTGGTGAAAGCATCGGCATTTTTGGCAGCCTTTTGCTCCATCGATTGCTGCGAAACGATGTTGAACCGCATGGCCATAGCCGATGGCTGATACGATTTCAGATTGTCGTAAAGCGGCAGTCCGTTGCCCGAAATGGCGCGTCCCAAATAGGTTGCATGGGTTGTGAATACCGTTGCAATCTGCGGGCAATGCTCTTTCAGATACAGCACGCCCGAACCCGTCATCCACTCGTGGAACTGCGCCACTATGTTATTGGTGCGTTGCAGATAGAAATTGGCAAAACTTTCAATCACTTGACCAGCGGCATAGCCGAACAAAACCGGCTCGATATAATCCCACTGGCCACGGATTGAGTCTAATTGATATTGCTCCCAAAGGTGGGCAAGTATCTCATTCTTAGATTGATAAAGCGTCGTATAATCGACCAGAATGGCAATCGGACTGCTCTCGATTTTCCAACGTCCCACACGCACTTTCAAGCCTTGCGCCAAAGCCGTTTCACGCCATTTCGAGAATAAGGCATTATCCTCGATGAAATACAACGTTTCATGCGCTTCCTTCACCACGTCGGGACCGACGGTGATATATTTGTCATTCAGTAAATTCTTGATTTCGTTGGACTTAGTAGACAAAACAGTGTAAATTCCGCCTACCATATTACATACTTCCCAACTGGTTTCAAATAAAAAATCAGGTGCTTTCATCTATGTATCTAAAATTATTATTTTCAATATTTTTCGGTGCAAAAATAGTCAAAAGTTTGGTTTGAGAATTTAAAATCAGACGAACAAATCATCCATAACGATTTCCTTTTGGACAATGCCACTGTAAGCATTGTATTTCACGCCAAAAGTGGTGACAAAAGTCGTATGCACATTTTGGGTTTTACGAAGTTTTTCCTGAAGAGCACTTATTCTTCTGCGCAAAATACGATCATAATCCTTATCAATGGCAAATTCGTTTTGCGAAAACTTTATCTCACAGAGATTCACCACATTATCAGAGCGAATGATGATTAAGTCCATCTGAGTTCCATCGTGATTTTCGTCAGCTCGCAAAGTCCAGGTTGTTTGTAACGACGCAATGCCCGAAATGCCAAGTTTCACTTTAATTTGCTCAATATGAGACATACAGACATCTTCAAAAGACAAGCCGCGCCAAACATTCAACGATGGAGCATTCAAATTGTTTTGCCAGAAACGGACTTCAGTCTCAGCAACATTGTCCATGAATTTCAAGTAAAACAGACAAAACGAATCCACCAGACGGTAAAGCGTTTCGCCACGATTTGCATCAATCGGCTTGTAATGTACTATGAAATCGCTTGCCTCCAATGCTGAAAGAATTTTGGTAAGCTGGCTGCCGCTTTTCATTCCGATTCCAGCCGCAATATCGTCACGCGAAAAACCACAATGTTTGGTACTCAACAATTTAACCACCTTCACATAATCCTCAGAATTAATGAAAAGAGAACCAAACAGACGCTGAAATTCCAACTTGAGTTTAGCGTTTTTTGAAAAAGCCATCAAATCGACATTTTGCGCAAAACTCAGACCTTTTTTGAAAAAACCGAGATAATACGGGACACCGCCGAATGCCATATAGGCCTGAACCATATCATAGCGGCTGATTTCAACTTGCCGGCTATTGAAAAACATTTCACACTCGCGCAAAGTAAAAGGCGACAGCTTGATTTCGTATGTCAATCGGTCATACAAGCCACCTTTATTATTGCACAAATTATCTTGCATCCAGGAAGTTGCAGAACCGCAGACAATCAGAAGCAGATTGTCACGGCCAGCTCCCCAACCATTCCAAAAAGCCTCAAAAGCCGTCAGAAAACCAGAACGAGCCGAGTCCATCCAAGGCAACTCATCAATGAAAACGACCTGCCTTGAGCCATCGTCCAAATCGGAAAGTAAGTCTTCCAGCATATAAAATGCCTGCAACCAATTTTCAGGACACTTTGATTCCGACATCCCATATTGCTGCAAAGAGCGATAGAAATGCTGCAACTGGTCTTTCTTCGTCACTTTTTTCTCACTATCGAAAGGAGAAAGTCCTGTATGATAAAATGTTATCTTATCACGAAAAGTTTCACGAATCAGATAAGTTTTGCCTACACGTCTACGTCCATACACAGCGACAAATTCAGATTTCCCGCTGCGGTAGAGCTGCATAAGTTCCTCTTTTTCATACAATCTACCGATAATTTCAGCCATATTTCACCTTATAAAAACCGCCACAAAGATACAACAATATTTGAATTTGGCGAAATAAATACATATAAAAACCGCCAAACTCAAAGCATACAAATCAAGTTTGGCGGTTTTTACATACAAACGACCTATTTTTTCTTCGACATTTTCTCAACCCTATCGGCAAAATCAGTCAAGACGTTCATATAGTTGACGTAAGCATCGTAAGGCGAAGGATAATGGTTGAAATACTTGTGGACGACACCATCGGAAAGCCATTTCGTACACATGTAATAGAAATTGTCGGAGGTCTGCAAGTAGTTCCAATCCTGGTGAAGTTCCTCATCCTTAATGCGTTTCACCTTGTTCGACAAGTCATAAAGCGACTTGAAGGCATCGTCCTGCAAAGGATTGCCCAACCAAGCGGTGAGGTCGCGTTCCTCATCGCTCCACGAAAGCGGACTCGGCGCATTCACGGCACAAACCGGTTGCAAAGACTTTTCCAATTCGTGAGGCGTGGCAAAACAGAAGCCGCTGTTGCTGAGAATGGCTTCCGGCAAACGTTCCATGAAATCGAAAATGCCCGTTGTTGCCGACTGATGTTCGCCAAAAGTCTCATAATCCATGAAGACATTGACAACTTCCTCATCATCAGGAATTTCGTTCAACCAATTCACGAAATCATCAGCAGTAAAGGAATCCTGCACGAAACGGAAAGCTATCTCATCGCTGAACTTAAAGTTACGCAGCAAGACCTTCAGTTTTGGATTTATCGCATTGGCATACATATAGTTAGGGCTCTTCCAACCCAACAGATGCTTGGCGCCTTCGGTAAGCATCAGGCTGTAACCCATATCGGCCACTGCCGCACCGATTTCATCGCTACAAATGAGTTCGGTGTTGCGGAAAGTCTTCGGCATGACGCCAAAAACCTCCTTCATTTTGCGCTTGTGCGCCAACACCTGACGCTTGAATTCATCAGGATTGGTAAGCGATGCCAGCGAATGTGCGTAGGTTTCCGACAACACTTCGACATTGCCCGTGGCGACCAGCTTCTGGAAGCTTTCCAGCACATCGGGCGCATATTGTTCCATCTGCTCGATGGCGATGCCCGAAAACGAGAATGCCACTTTTACCTTATCGCCGAATTTCTCAAACTGGCGCATAAGCAGTTCATTCATGGGCAGATAGCACTTTTCGGCCACGCGCCTCATGTACATACGGTTGTTGTAATCATCGTAATAGTAATGCTTCTTCCCGATTTCGAAGAAACGATAAGTGCGAAGCCTATATGGCTGATGCACTTGGAAATAGAAACAAATTTGCTTATTCATATTGTTAGATATTTATTATTCAATTCAATAGACACGCTTTTCCCCACGAAAAATTCCAGACAAACCTACAGAAATCAAATGGACAGCTGAGACTTGACCTTGATTATATTCTGTCAAACCAAACTCATATTTGATTCTTATCACATCTTTATCAGCATCAAGCCCATTAAACTTTATGTCAAAGTTTAGTCCAGCCT
Source organism: Bacteroidales bacterium (assembly GCA_045628585.1). Taxonomy (GTDB): domain Bacteria; phylum Bacteroidota; class Bacteroidia; order Bacteroidales; family F082; genus Limimorpha. The sequence goes on from JAZQPN010000516.1 coordinate 5,767, forward strand.
TATACAACAAGTGACGATTATCCAACTCCTTATATTCATACTCCTTATTATCATTTTGTGGATAATGCTCAATTAAACCTCCAATACCAATAAATGGAGATAGGGCTATACGCTTATAATCGAGCACTGTATAGGCCAAATTTGCGTAAGGTAAATTCCAATTGCAATTGCTACCTTTAGGATATACAAGATTTGACACTCCATTATAACTATATGTTTGATCCACTATTGTTTTCAATGTCAGCACACTAGCCCCAATTGTCAAATCAAACTTCTTGTAAAAGACATCAACACTCACCCCCATGCCAATCCCATTGGTTGGCATATTCCCCGACGAAAAACCTGAGCAAAAGCTTATGCCAAAACCTATGCCCCAGTCCTTCTCAACATATTGTTCTCGAATCACATGCCTGACAAACCATTCATAATCGCTATTAGGAAAATCCGAAAGGAATTGTGTGGCTGACTCATTAACTGTCTCTAGACTTGTTTTGTTCGAGACTGTAGTACGGGATTGATTAGGAATAAAATTATCTAAAATCAACGTAATTAGGGCCTTGTCTTCTGGCGACAAACCTGATTCCTGGAGGCTAAACTCAAGGAGATGCCTATCTTCAGTACTTTGTTTTTTCACCACACCATACAATTCATCATAGCGCGGAAATACTCTCATACTGGTACTCAAACCAGTATAAAAGTCACGTTGATAAGCCTCAAAATAGGCAGAATCGGAATGGTGAAGCAGCGAAATCAATTCGTCATACTCATTGGTCCACATAAGGATACACCATAACTCAGCAGGATATAAAGCCACATAGTATTTGTCTTCTATATCAAGCAAATAATCCTTGATTTCCTTCACCTTTTCATAATCTCGGTCAAGGAATTTCTCAAGAAGATACTCTCTTCCTTTGGCAATCTTTTGGACTTTCGACTGCATGATTTCTTCTTCAATCTGAGCAAATGATGGCGCAACCATCGCAAAAAGCAATACAAATGCAATAAATGTCTTTTTCATTTTATTTAAGTTTTAAATAACAGATTCGTAAACCGCCTTGATCTTCTTGGCGGCCAGTTCCCACTTCAAGCTATCGACCTCATCCTTGCCCTCGTTCTTGAAGCAGTCGGCCAATGGCTTGTATTTGCACAAACCGTAGATGGCGTCAGCCAAGCCGTTGACATCCCAGAAATCGACCTTCAAGGCATGCTTCACCACTTCCGAAACGCCCGACTGCTTGCTGATGACCACTGGCACATTGAGGCGCATGGCTTCGAGCGGAACGATGCCAAATGGCTCTGAGATTGAAGGCATTACGAACACATCCGTCATAGCGAACATCTGATCGACGGCCTCACCTTTCAGGAAGCCCGTGAAATGGAAATGGTCGCCCATGCCCAACTGCGCCACGTGACGAATCATCTACTCAAGCATGTCGCCCGTGCCAGCCATCACGAAATGGATGCTCGGATCAACTTGGTGAATCTTGTAGGCAGCCTCGATGAAATATTCCGGGCCTTTCTGGTAAGTGATTCTTCCGAGGAAAGTGACCACCTTGGCATCCAAGCCGCTGCGTTCGTAATCCGACTTGGGCTTGTCGTTAGGCTCAACGGCATTATGCACCGTCACCACCTTCTTCGGGTCAATACCATATTTATTGATTACGATGTCGCGCGTCAGGTTACTCACCGTGATGACACGGTCGGCGGCTTCCATGCCACGACGCTCGATGGCATACACATCGGTATTGATGTTTTCGCCCGAGCGGTCGAACTCGGTAGCGTGCATGTGAACGACAAGCGGCTTACCCGTCGTCTCCTTGGCTGCGATACCAGCCGAATAGGTCAACCAGTCGTGCGCATGAATGACGTCGAAGTCGTATTTCGTAGCGATAGACGAGCCTATCAAGGCATAACGCGAGACTTCTTCCATCAGGTTCATGCCGTATTTCCCCGAAAACTGATAGTTGCGTGCAAACACCGAACCACTACGGTTGAAGTGCTCAACCACACGACGTTCGTTTTCCATCACGTTGGCAAATTCCTCTGGACCGACATAAGGAATGATATTCGACCCAATCTCCATATACTGAACACGTTCCCAATAGCTTCGCTCGGTTTCATGGTCAATGTCAATCGTGACATCGCTGGCATTCAGCAAACGGATATTCGTCTGGTCTTCATCGCCGTATGCGCGAGGCACCACGAACAGCACCTCGACATCATTCTTTGCCAAGCCCTTGGTCATGCCAAAACATGCCGTTCCGAGACCGCCAGTAATATGAGGCGGGAACTCCCATCCAAACATCAAGACTCTCATTGGTTGCCTCCTTTCTCGTTCAAACCATCAATCACATATTTCAAATATAACAATGCCGCCACGCTGGTCGATTGCGAAATGCAACCGCGAGCCTCGTGAGGCGGATTACCATCGTAAATCTCTGATATCGTTCCAATTCCATTTTCCTGAATAGCCGTTTCAAAGCCTTGATAAATCTCTTCGAGATAAGAAGCCGAACTCTTTCCGAACAATTTCACCGCCAAATCGGCGAAAGGCATCAGCAGCCATGGGAAGGTGGTCCCGTTGTGATAGGCACGTTCACGCTCGCTGTGGTTGCCTATGGTCATTCCGACATACGATTCGCAATTAGGCGAGAGCGACCGGATGCCACGAGGCGTGAGCAACTCGGAATAAGTGATGTCGAAAGCCTGCTTCTGCATGACCTCATCCATCGGTGTGTAAGGCAATGCCGCAGCAATCATCATATTCGGACGCACCAACGTGTTTTTCTCATTGGCATTCACGAAATCATAGAAGCCACCGGCTTCCGTATTAATAAAGGTGTCGGCAAACGAGACTTTTACCTTGTCGGCAATCGACTGCCATTTTTCCTTCAGCGGATTCTTTGACTCGGCAGTTTTCAGCAACTCAA
>JAZQPN010000517.1:0-18939 GCA_045628585.1 Bacteroidales bacterium
CAACGAATCACTGCAACAATACATTGAAAACGAAATCTTGCCCCGTTACGACCATTTCGATGCCGCCCACCGCCGCAACCACGCCGACGACGTCATCAGGAGGAGCCTCGATTTGGCTACGCATTACGACGTCAACATTGATATGGTTTATGCCATCGCCGCTTTCCACGACACAGGCCTTTGCGAAGGCCGCGACACGCATCATCTGGTTTCGGGACGAATCATCCGCGAAGACACCTTTTTAAAAAAGCATTTCACGGCTGACGAAATCGAGACCATGGCGCAAGCCGCCGAAGACCACCGCGCTTCGAAAGGCAGCGAGCCACGCAGCATTTATGGCAAAATCGTCGCCGAAGCCGACCGCCTCATCATACCAGAAACCGTCATCCAGCGCACCATCCAATTTGGATTGGACCATTATCCCGAATTTGGCAAAGAGGGTCAGTATCAGCGTTTTCACCAACATATCATGGAAAAATATGCCGATGGCGGTTATCTGAAGTTATGGCTGCCCGAATCGAAAAATGCCGCCAAATTGGAAGAACTCAGGAACATCATCCGTGACGAGGAAAAACTCAAGGCTTGTTTTGAAAAGGAATACCAGAAGTTGAAGCAATAGTTTTTCTAAAAGTCTAATTGTCCAATTGTCAAAAAGTCTAACTGTCCAATTATCAAAATAAAGCCCGATTTTTACCATTTTTGTTTTCTAAATTCAAAAATATCATTATTTTTGCACTCAAATAATTCATTATGAACGGCTGCGACAAATACATACGCTTCGATTGGGCGGCTAAGAAAATCCTCCGCGACAAGGCGAACTTCAGCATACTCGAAGGGCTGATAACGGTTCTCCTCAACGACGACACGAAAATCATTGAGATATTGGAGAGTGAAAGCAACCAGTCCGATCCCGACGACAAGTTCAACCGTGTCGACATCAAGGCGAAGAACAGCAAGGGCGAAATCATCTTGGTTGAGATACAGCAGACGCGCGAGGTGTATTATCTGGAGCGTATCCTTTATGGAGTTGCCAATGCCATCACCGAGCATACCTACAAGGGCGACAAGTACGACCAGGTGAAGAAAGTGTACTCCATCAGCATCCTGTATTTCGACCTTGGCAAGGGCGAAGACTACATCTACCGTGGCCAGACCGTTTTCCACGGCCTTACGAAGCACGACACGCTCCAAATCACGGAAAGGGAAAAGGACGGGTTGAACATGAAAGCGCCAGAAGATGTGTTCCCTGAGTATTACCTCATCCGCGTCAAGTCATTCGACAAGATTGCCGAGAACCATTTGGAGGAATGGATTAAATATTTGAAAGATGGCGACATCGATGAAAACACAACAGCCCCGGGACTTCGCGAAGCGAAACGCAAACTGGAATATCTTTCAATGACGGAAAAGGAACGCAAAGCCTACGACCGCCATATCGACAACATCATGATTCAGAACGACATGTTTGACACGGCAGCAAAAGAAGGACTTGCCCAAGGAGTCGCCATAGGACGTGCTGAAGGACGTGCCGAAGGTCGTGCTGAAGGTTTAGCTGAAGGTTTAGCGGAAGGCCGTGAGGAAGGTTTAGCGGAAGGCCGTGAGGAAGGTGAAAAGGCAGGAGTCATTAAAACAGCAATAAGTCTGAAAGCATTAGGCGTGCCTACAGCCACCATCTCGCAAGCCACAGGACTAACAGCAGAAGACATTGACAACCTGTAATTTTCCTCTTGATTTTTTTGACTATTCTACATTGTCAAAGCACAATCGGACAACCCCAATGGCATAAGTCCAAATCAAATTTTCAATTTCGCAGAAAATCATGAGTTTGTAATGATTCAGGGTGATTCATGTATTTCTATATGAGATTTCATTCAGCAAACTTAGTGAGCTAATATTTCACAGCCTCTCAGTCCAAAAGTCTAATTGTCCAATTGTCAAAATGTCCATAAGTCCAAAAGTCTAATTGTCCATTTATCTTCCATCGTCATTTATTCTCCCCAAATTCCCTATCGTTCCAAATAAATTCATACCTTTGCACCCAAATTTTTGAATACTATGTTTGAAGGATTAAGCGAGAAACTTGAACGCTCGTTCAAGATATTGAAAGGCCAAGGCCGCATCACCGAAGTCAACGTGGCCGACACCATGAAGGAAATCCGTCGCGCATTGCTGGATGCCGATGTCAGTTATAAGATTGCAAAAGACGTCACTAACAACATCAAGGAGAAGGCATTAGGTCAGGAAATCCTTACCGCCGTGAAGCCAGGCGAAATGATGGTCAAGATCGTCCACGACGAGTTGGCCGAACTGATGGGCGGCGAAGCTACCGAAATCAACCTCAAAGGACAGCCAAGCATCATCCTCATCGCAGGTCTGCAAGGTTCCGGTAAAACCACTTTCTCCGCCAAACTGGCTTCCTACCTGAAACGCAAAAAGAGCAAGAACGTGCTGCTCGTGGCCGGCGACGTTTACCGTCCGGCTGCCATCGACCAGTTGAAAGTCTTGGGCGAACAGGTTGAAGTTGAAGTGTATAGCGAAGAAGGCAACAAGAATCCTGTGCAGATTGCCCTGAACGCAATTGAACATGCGAAAAGCCAAAACAAGCATGTGGTCATCATCGATACCGCTGGCCGTCTGGCCGTTGACGAGCAGATGATGGACGAAATTGCAAACATCAAACAGGCTGTCAACCCGCACGAAACCCTGTTCGTGGTCGACTCCATGACCGGTCAGGATGCCGTCAACACGGCCAAGGCCTTCAACGACCGTCTTGATTTCGATGGCGTAGTGCTGACCAAACTCGATGGTGACACCCGTGGCGGTGCCGCCTTGACCATCCGCACTGTCGTCGAGAAACCTATCAAGTTCGTCGGTATCGGCGAAAAGATGGATGCCTTGGATGTCTTCTATCCGAAACGTATGGCCGACCGTATCCTCGGCATGGGTGACATTGTTTCTCTCGTCGAACGCGCCCAAGAGCAGTTCGATGAAGAAGAAGCAAAGAAACTGCAGAAGAAACTGGCCAAGAACGAGTTCAACTACAACGACTTCCTGAAGCAAATCCAGCAAATCAAGAAGATGGGCAACCTGAAGGATCTGGCCAGCATGATTCCAGGCATGGACAAGGCTTTGAAAGGCGAAGAGATTGACGACGACGCTTTCAAGAGCATCGAAGCCATCATCTACTCCATGACGCCAGCCGAACGTGAAAATCCGAGTCTGCTCAACGGCAGCCGCCGTAAGCGTATTGCCCTCGGCAGCGGCACATCCATCGTCGAAGTCAACCGCCTCGTCAAGCAATTCGAAGAGACCTCAAAGATGATGCGCATCATGACTACCGCTGGCGGCAAAAAAGCCATGCGTATGATGAACGCCATGAACGCCAGAAGAAGATAATGTTTTTCAGGTTCCAGATTTCTTAATCTTAAATCTTTAAATCTTAAATCTTTAAATCTTATATTTTGAATCTTTAAATCCAAGAAGATGAACAAGATAATCGACGGCAAAGCCATTGCCGAACAAATGAAAAAAGAAATCGCTGCCGAAGTTGCTGACATGATTGACCATGGCATGGACGCCCCGCATTTGGCAGCCATTATCGTTGGTGATGACGGCGCAAGCCAGACCTACGTCGCATCAAAGGAAAAAGCCTGCCACTCCGTTGGCATGACTTCTTCGGTATACCGTCTCCCAGCAAGCACCACGGAGAAAGAGCTGCTCGACACGATTGATTTCCTGAACAAAGACCCGGAAATCAGCGGATACATCATTCAGCTTCCTCTTCCAAAGCACATTAACGAAACAAAAGTCATCAACGCGATTGCTCCGGAAAAGGATGTTGACGGTTTCACAAGCATCAATGCGGGCAGAATGCAGTTGGGTCTCCCATGCTTCGTTCCGGCTACTCCTTTTGGCATTGTGGAACTCATCAAGCGTTCCGGCGTTGACACCACTGGCAAAAACGTTGTCGTTTTGGGCCGTTCAAATATCGTTGGCACGCCTGTAGCCGTCCTACTGTCGCGCAAAGGTTTCGACGCAACCGTCACCTTGTGCCACAGCAAAACGCAAAACCTGGCTGAAATCACACGCCAAGCCGACATTATCGTGGCCGCCATCGGCAAGCAAGGTTTCGTGACCGCCGACATGGTGAAACCCGGCGCGACCATCATCGACGTTGGCATTCACCGCATCAATGCGCCTGAAAATCCGAAAGGTTATGTCATTAAAGGCGATGTCGATTACGATGAAGTCGAAAAAATCGCGGGAAAAATCACACCTGTTCCTGGTGGCGTAGGTCCAATGACCATCGTTTCATTGCTGCACAACACCCTGAAGGCCGCCAAACACGAAATATATCCAAAAGATTGAGAAACACACTCTTAACAATACTGATCATTTGCGCCATGGCATCCAATGCCGTGGCGCAAACTATTGGAAATCCGCCATTCCGCTCCTACCTTCCTGAAGAAGTTCGGGAAACTTCCGGACTGTTTTTCCACAACGGGAAAGTATGGACACACAACGACAGCGGCGGACAGCCCATTCTTTATGCCTTGGACACAACCAATTTTGAAGTCGTCCAGCGCATCACGCTGGCCAATGCCAAGAACAAGGACTGGGAAGATGTCTGCACCGATGGCGAGACGGTTTTTGTTGGCGACATGGGCAACAACAAAGGTTCGCGCGACAACTTGAGGATTTTTACATTCCCTTTGAGTGCAATTCCTACGGAAGGCGATGCCAAAATCGCAGTCGACACCATAAAATTCCGCTTCGGCGACCAAACCGACTTTGAAAAACGCAAGCAAGACACCGATTTCGACTGCGAAGCCATCTTTGCAACCGACAAATACCTTTACCTTTTCAGCAAGAACTGGGTGACGGAAACGACGCGTCTTTACCGCCTCAACAAAACCGGCAAAAACCAAGTCGCTGAAGTCGTAAGTTGGTTTAATTCAGATGGTTTAGTCACGGGAGCCGATTACAACAAAGAGAAAAACGTTTTGGCAATCGTAGGCTACCGCAAGAAAATTTGGGAACCTTTTCTCTATCTCATTTCCGATTTCGATGAAGGAATCTACAAAGCCAAAGGCATCCGCATCGCACTGCCCAATCACCTCGGCTGCCAGACCGAAGGCATCTGTTTCTACAACGATTTGAAGTGCTTCATTTCGGCAGAAACCTCACCAACCTCCTCAACAAGAATTTTCACCGTCGATTTCAACAAATGGATTGACCGGACGAGACCGTAATCTTTTTCTTTTTTATTGTCAGACAGCACAATAATCTTATCTTTGCCGTGTTTTTACTGACGACATGAAAAGATTGACATTCATATTCTTATTGGTTTTGTCGGCAGCAGCATTGCCAGCCCAGACCAAAAAAGCCGCGAAAGCCTACGCCGCCGCAGAAGAAGCGTTTTTCAACAAGGACTACGACCTCGCCCAAAAAGAGCTTGACAAAGCCTTGGATGCAGACCCAAATTATTGCTATTCATGGCTTTTGCAAGGTGATTTAGCCTTGACAAAAGGCGATTACCAGACCTCAGTATCGGCCTACGAACGCGCTCTTTCCATCGACCCGACAATCAAAATCGGGAAAGAATTAGTGTTGGCAAGATTCAGGAAGGAAATGCAGGAAAATCCCGTTCCATTCAATCCGCAAAACATTGGAAACCAAGTCAACACAAGCGATGACGAGTATATCAACATGGTGCTTTTCGATGGTTCGAAAATGCTATTGACACGCCGCATCCATTCCAAAAACACTTTCGATGAAGAGAGTCTTTTCCAAAGCGATTGGCAAGACGGACAATGGCAACTGCCACAGTTGTTCGAGCTGTCCAATCTGCAAAGCAACTGCATCGGGGCGGCCTACTGTTCGCCTGACGGCCAAATCCTATATTTTTCATACAACGATGGCGACCCGCACGGCAGCCGCGACATTTTTTCCGCCGAATTGGAAAACGGCACCTGGGTTTGGACAAAGAAAGTCCCGAACATCAATTCAAACAGCTGGGAATCACAGCCTTGCCTCAGCCCCGATGGAAAGGAAATGTTTTTCACAAGAAGAGTGAGAAGCTATTCGCAAATCATGTATTGCACACGCGACAGCGTGAATGGCGCATGGTCACAGCCCAGAAGAATGGATTCCGTCATCAACAAGACCGATGGCAACCAGATGGCGCCATTCCTGCATCCTGACGGCAAAACCTTGTATTTTTCATCCGACAAGCTCCTCGGCATGGGCGGCTACGACATTTTCATGAGTCAGCGCAATGCCAGCGGACAATGGAGCGAGCCTGTCAATTTGGGCTACCCTATCAATACGGAACAGGACGAAATCAATTTTTACGTTGCGCCCGATGGCAAAACCGCCTTCATTTCGTCGCAACGCGATGGCGGCTTTGGCGGTTACGACATCTACACCTTTGAATTAAACGAATCATTGCGTCCCGAATCCGTCACCTATTTTGATGGCGAAATCGTGGAACTGGATGTTTACCCCAAAGAAATCACCATAGGCGACACATTGACAATCAAAAACATACAATTCGAGTTCAACAGCGCAGCACTCACCAAAGATTCAAAAGCCGGCATTGAAAAAATTGCCGAACTGCTGCAATCTCATCCCGAATTTAACGCCGAACTGGCCGGTCACACCGACGATGTTGGCAATGAGAACTACAATCAGAAACTTTCAGGCGACCGTGCCAACGCCGTCAGAAACGCCCTTATTAATATAGGTGTTAAATCAGACAGGTTGACGGCAAAAGGTTACGGCAGTTCCCAACCCCTTGTTCCGAACGACTCGGAAGAAAACCGGGCAAAAAACCGCAGGACCGAACTGATTATTCTGAAATAATGATATTTTTGCACCAATATTCTAACCGTCATGAAAAACAAGACTTGGAAAATTGCAGTATTATTCCTGCTCCTGACACAAATGTCTTGCACCAAAGACCCTAATGAAAAAGAAACGTCATTTTCAATTTTAGGTGACAGCTATTCGACTTTCGAAGGCTTTGTGACCCCTGAAAGCAATGACGTTTGGTACAATTTGCCGCCTGACAACCACATCAACGTCACGAATGTCAGCCAAATGTGGTGGTGGCAAGTCCAAAAAGCCACGAATTGGAAACTCGACCGCAACAATTCCTTTTCAGGTTCGGTGCTTTGCAACCATGACACGACCAATTACTACGGGCCACATTCTTTCATCAGACGCGCCGATGACCTTGGAAATCCGGATGTGATTTTCGTTTTTGGCGGCACCAACGACCTCTGGCAAAACGCTCCGCTTGGCGATTTTCAATACGATAATTGGACCGACGAAGACCTATGTTCGTTTCGCCCTGGCCTGGCTTTTCTGTGCCAAAAGCTAAAACTCAACTATCCATCAGCAACAATCTGTTTTATGATTGACATGGAGCTTGGGACGGAAATCGTCGATTCGTTTCACGACATCATCGCACACTATCAAGTGAATTATGTCGATTTATACAATATCGAAAAAGACTGGAAACACCCCACGTCAGAAGGAATGAAATCGATTGCAAACCAAATGATTGCAGCAATCCATAAATGACTCAATGGCGGAATCTGTATCTGACCGTCAAGTCCTTCATGTCAGGTTGCGGCACATCCCAATATGGCTTTTCACCATCCGGACCATCGTCGTCATCTTCATCATTTTGTTCATCATCATTATCATCATCCCAGTGAAACTCCTCTTTTTGAGGGCCTTCGTGACGATAGACAAAAGCGAGGAACACACCTGTGACGAAGCCTGCCAGATGGCCTTCCCACGAAATGTGTTGCGGCTTGGCGAAAACGGGAATCATGCCCCAAATGAAACTGCCGTAAAGGAAAACCATAATCAGCGAAATGGCTATCAGTTTGGCATCTCGCCGAATGAAACCGCTGATGATAAGGAAAAGATTCAAGGCATAAACCAAGGCACTGGCACCGACATGAACACCTTGCGTGGCAATGCACCATGTAAGCAAGCCGCTGATAATGAACGACAAGGCAAAAACCTTCGGGGCAATGCTTCGGTAGCAATAGAAAAGCGCCGTACCCAAGACAAGTATGGGAACGCTATTGGTAAACAGATGCTCCCAGCCGGCATGAAGGAAAGGCATGGTGAAAACGCCCAGCAAACCTTTCCAGGAGTGCGGCATCAAGCCAAACTGTCCCAAGTCGATGCCGAAGCACAGTTCCATGAGTTTCACAATCCACATGAGGACAACAAAACAGGCAGGAACGAACAGACATCCAAAAAACCTTTTCTTTTCGAGTTTCTCTTCCATGACGAAATCGCCTTTTGCAACAATCATGCCTTTGCAAATATCGGAAAATATGGCAGACCTGCACACATTTCCTTCAAAAAAAGGCCCGACTGCAAGCAGTCAGGCCAAAAACCAAAAATTATGAAAAAAAACTATTACTATTATGCTAAGAATGGCATTTTAACCACGATAGCCTTGAGGAGTTTGTTACGGACCTTGATGTAGATTTCAGTGTCTTTCTTGATGAAAGCCTTGCAAACCAAAGCCGTACCGATGTTCTTGCCTGTTGAAGGTGAAGGACTGCCGGAACGCACCATGCCGATGACATTGCCTTCGGCATCGCAAACTTCGTAACCGTTACGCGGAATACCGCGGTCGATCATTTCAAAACCGACGATCTTCTGGCTCACGCCATTGGCTTTCTGAGCAGCAAAGATTTCGCGGTTGATGAAATCGTTACCATCGACGAACTTGGTAATCCAGCCCAGACCAGCTTCGATTGGGCTGATGGTGTCGTCGATTTCGTGACCATAGAGGCAGAAACCCTTTTCGAGGCGGAGGGTGTCGCGGCAACCCAAGCCAGCAGGCATGATGCCGAATTCCTTACCAGCTTCAAAAACAGCATTCCACACTTCGATTGCATGAGCAACCGGAATATAGATTTCGCAACCACCGGCACCAGTGTAACCTGTTGTCGAGAAAATCACGTTTTCAATGCCAGCGAAAGTGATGATTTGGAAAGTATAGTATTCCATGTCAACGACATTGGCACTTGTGAGTTTCTGCATGGCTTTCAGAGCGTTAGGACCCTGAACGGCGAGCTGTGCCCATTCTTCGCTTTCGTTCTTGAAGTCTTCGCCGAGCTTCATGCCGAACTTGGCGGCAATCTGGCTCATCCAATTCCAGTCCTTGTCGATGTTGGCTGCATTCGGAACCATGAAATAATGGTCGTCGGCAATGCGGTAAACCAGCATATCGTCGACAATGCCGCCCTTGCCGTTTGGCAGGCAGGTGTACTGAACCTTACCGTCTTCCAAAGCAGCGACATCATTCACTGTGCAATATTGCATAAACTGCTTAGCCATAGGGCCTTTTGCACGGAATTCGCCCATGTGAGAGACATCAAACACGCCGACATTGTTACGGACGTTGTTGTGTTCTTCAACCAAGCCTGAGTATTGAATAGGCATGTCGTAACCAGCAAATTCAGCCATCTTGGCGCCCAAGTCGTGGTGAATCTGGTTGTAAGGAGTCTTTTTTAATTCAATGTTTTCCATTTGTATAATGTATTTTGCGTTGCTATAATTTGAGTTGCAAAAATAACAAATATTTCATTTGTTGCAGCATCTTTCATCGAATTTGACACCACGTAAAAATAAAATAAACCCCTTTATTCGTCACTATTCTAAAAATCATTCTTATTTTTGCACGTCAAAAGCAATTATCTATGATAAAGGAGAATTTAGAAACCGTCCGCACAACGATACCCGAAAATGTCACACTGGTTGCCGTCTCGAAGACGAAACCCGTCAGCGACTTGCAGGAAGCCTACGATGCCGGACAACGCATTTTCGGCGAAAACCATGCCTTGGAGATGCGCGACAAACACGAAGTCTTGCCCCACGACATACAATGGCATTTCATCGGTCACTTACAGACCAACAAGATAAAATACATCATTCCTTTCGTTTCTCTGATTCATTCCATAGATTCCCAGAATCTTCTGGAAGCCGTCAACAAGGAAGCGAAGAAACACGGACGCGCTGTAGATTGCCTTTTGCAGTTCCACATCGCCACCGAAGAAACCAAATTCGGTCTCAATTTAGAAGAAGCCGAAGCACTGCTCAATTCCGACGCTTTCAGGCAAATGGAGAACGTGCGCATCTGCGGCGTGATGGGCATGGCCACTTTCACTGACGACGAAGACGAAATCCACAAGGAGTTCCGCCATTTGAAAACGATTTTCGACACGCTGAAACAGAAATATTTCGCCAATCAGCCGCAATTCAAGGAAATCTCGATGGGCATGTCCGACGACTACCCGATTGCCATTGCCGAAGGCGCGACTTTGGTGCGTGTCGGCAGCAGGATTTTCGGTGCCCGAAACTACAACATTTAAGCCATGTTGCTCACTTTCACACTTTTAATCGTTGGTTTCGTTGCCCTTATCTTAGGTGCGAACTGGCTCGTTGATGGTGCAACCAGCGTCGGCATACGCGCCAAGCTGTCACCTTTAATCATAGGACTGACCATTGTGGCATTCGGCACATCGTTGCCCGAACTCATTGTCAATATCTTTTCGTGCGCAAAGGGCAGTTCAGGCCTGGCCATCGGCAACATCATCGGCAGCAACACGATGAACATTCTGCTCATTCTCGGCGTCAGCGCCATGATTTATCCGATTGACGTGAACAACATTTCCATAAAACGCGACATTCCGGCAGGTTTCATCGCCACGCTCGCCCTGACCTTGATGGCCAACGACTTTTTCATCGGTCACTCAAAAACAGTCAATTGGATTGAAGGCATCGTTTTGCTTCTGCTCGCTGCCGTCTATCTCTATATGACGATGAAGAAAAGCGAATCACCCACAGGAGACGCTGACATCGAGCAGATTCCGTTGCCATGGGGGAAGACCTTGCTTTTGCTTTTCGCCGGCATCGGTTGCCTTTATTTAGGCGGAGAACTCGTTTCGCGCAACGCTCAGGAACTGGCCCGTTCGTGGGGCATGGACGAATCAATGATAGGTCTGACGATTGTAGCCACCGCCACTTCTTTGCCCGAACTGATTACTTCCGTCGTTGCCGCCACAAAGAAAAACTCCGACATAGCCATCGGAAACGTAGTAGGATCCAACATCCTTAACATTTTCATCGTTCTGGGCATCAGCGCCTTGATTATGCCGCTTGAATTTGACCCGATGATGAACATCCAGCTGCTCATTCTCTTCGCCGCCAACGCCCTGATGCTGCTTTTCGTTTTGACAGGCAAAGGCAAGCACAAGCTTTCAAGAGTGGAAGGATCGCTCATGCTGTTAGGCTATGTTGCTTTCATCACCTATTCCATTATCAGTGCATAGAAATTTGCAAAATCAAACTTTTCGGCAAGATTTTTGTATAGAATAAAAGTACAAACAGAATTATTAACAATTAAATACTTAGAAAAATGAAGAAACTTACCCTAATTTGCATGGCAATCATCGCCACAATGTTTTTCGCTTCTTGCAGAGGTCCGCAAGGTCCGGCCGGACCGGCCGGCAATGCCAACGTGGCATCATCGACCGTTACCATCACTCCAAACGAGTGGTATTGGGACACCCAAACCAACACTTCATGGCGTGTTGACATAGATTATGCTGCCATTAACCTCAACATTCACGATTACGGTGCTGTTCTCGTGTATATGAACGAAGGAAACACATGGCGCCAAATCCCTTTGACTTTCTATTATGAAGATCCTGATAACCCGGGGGCTTTCTTTTCATCTTCGTTAGAAGTTTCGACATACCAAGGCGGCGTCAGCATTTTCTGGACAGAGAGCGACTTCTACAATGGATACAAACCTGAAACTCACAAATTCAAAATCGTCGCCATTGCATCCTACCTGTATAACGACCGTCAGGATGTCGACTACAGCAACTACGAAGCCGTCAAGACCGTTTTCCAACTTACAGATTGACAATCACTTGACAACAATCAACAACAAGGTGACTCGGATGAGTCACCTTGTTTGCATTAATTAGGTTCAACATCAGAACAAAATCAGTAACTTTGCGGCCATGAAAGAAAATAACTTTTTGACACATGTGGCCGGCATAATCGCCATGATAGTTTGGGGATTATCGTTCATTTGGTCAACGCAAGTCTATGAAAACCTGAATCCTACCACAACCATTTTCTTACGTTTGGTCGTGGCTACAATTTTCTTCACAGCCATTTTATTCATCTTCCGCCTCAACGAAAAGATCAGGAAAGAGCATGTCGGACTTTTTGCCTTGGCAGCACTTTTCGAACCGTTCCTCTATTTCATTTGCGAAGGCTACGGGCTGAAAAACACCTCGCCCATCATCGGGTCGGCCATCGTCGCCATGATTCCGCTGGTGACGCCTATCGCTGCCGCCATTTTCCTGAAAGAGAAGCTTACACCCATGAACATTGTGGGGCTATTCGTCTCCTTTTTCGGTGTCGTCACCATGCTGCTCAACAAGGACATGGAACTCACGGCATCACCCAAAGGCATACTTTTCCTTTCGGGAGCCGTTCTGGTGGCCGTCGGCTATTCCGTCGCGCTCATCAAACTGACAAGATTATACAAACCACTGACAATCACATGGATGCAAAACATCATCGGCATGATTTACTTCATTCCATTGGTTATCGTGATGGAACATTTAGATGGCTCGCCAAACCTTGGCAACGTGCGGGCTTATATCGTTCCGCTGGTCTGTCTTGGCGTGTTTTGCAGTGCCATTGCCTACGCTTTGTGGGCTTTTGCATACAGCAAACTTGGCGCTTCGAAAGCCAATGTCTACAACAACCTGATTCCCGTTTTCACCGCCATTTTCAGCTATTTCATCATTCACGAAAACCTGACGCCACAGAAAATCATCGGCATCGTCCTTGTCGTTATAGGTCTTGTGCTTTCGCAACTTAAAGGCCTGAGACAGGAAAGACTATCAAAAGAAAAAAACACGAAATAAAGACCATCAGCATGATTACCAGCAAGACAAATCCTAAGATAAAGAACGTCGTCAAATTGCAGAAAGCCTCCGAACGCCGCGAACAGAACCTCATCATCATCGAAGGGCAACGCGAGATTGAACGCGCCCAGAAATGCGGCTTTGAGATTGACCAGCTTTACGTCTGCACAACCCTTTTGCGCGAGCCGTTAAGCATCACCGCCAATTTGACGGAAGAGGTTTCAGAAGAAGTGTTCGACAAAATCGCCTACCGCGAAGGCAGCGACGGTCTGTTGGCTTTGGCGAAACCTAAATACAAGAGCCTGAACGAATTCAAACCAAGAGAAAATGCTTTGGTCATCGTGCTGGAAACCGTGGAAAAGCCAGGCAATTTGGGTGCCATCATGCGCACCGCCGATGCGGCAGGCGTCGATGCCGTCATCGTGGCCGACCCGCAGACCGACATCTTCAATCCCAATGCCATCCGTGCCAGCATCGGCTGCATGTTCAGCGTTCCGGTTTACGCCTGCTCAACAGAAGAATGTATCAACTGGCTGAAAAGCAATCAAATAAAGATTTACTGCACCTATCTAAAAGCCTCCATCGATTACCTGGATGCCGATTTCCGCAGTGCTTCAGCCATCGTCATGGGCACCGAAGCCACTGGCATCTCCGATGCCTGGGTGAAAGCCGCCGACCAAAACATCATCATTCCGATGAACGGCATTGCCGATTCGCTGAATGTGTCCGTTACCACGGCCATTGTCACTTTTGAAGCCATTCGGCAGAGACGGAGAGAGCAGTTTTAATGCCTCAGGCTTTTGGATATTGGCTTCTGGCACAATGATTCCAAATATAACACCATTACATTTTATTGAATAAAGTGCCAATAGCCAGAAGCTAAAGGCCAAAAGCAAAAAAAATGAAAAAAGACTACCTGCTGCTGCATCTTTCTGTCTTCATCGCCGGATTCACCGGTGTTCTGGGACGTCTCATCAGCCTCGATTCCGCCGTTTTGGTCTGGTATCGCATGGCTTTTGCAGGACTACTCATGTTGGTTTTTCTGTTAGTCACTAAACAATTCAAAAAGAGCGATTTCCACGACAAGCTTCAAATGGGCGGCGTCGGCATTTTGCTTTGCCTGCACTGGGTTTTCTTTTACGCGAGCATCAAGTCATCTAATGTTTCCATTGGCGTGGTCTGCTTCTCGCTGGTAGGTTTCTTCACGGCTTTGTTCGAGCCTATCATCAACAGGCACAGGTTTTCTGCCCGCGAGTTCCTTTTCAGTCTGCTGACGCTCTTAGGCATTTACCTCATTTTTCAGTTCGATGCCCGCTATCGCTTGGGCATTTGCCTTGGCATCGTTTCTTCGGCTTTATATGCCCTTTTTGCCATTGCAAACCAAAGAGTTGGCAAAAACCATGATGCCAAGAACATGCTGTTTTGGGAAATGGCTGGCGGTCTTTTGGGATTGTCGGTTTCGCTCCCTATCTATCAGATTTTCATACCAATAGGAAAACTTTTTCCAACTGGATTAGACCTTGCCTACCTTTCGTTTATGGTTGTCATTTGCACCATCGGGTTGTGTTTGCTGCAAATCATTGTCTTGCAAAAGATTGCGGCTTTCACCGTCAACCTGACCTACAATTTGGAGCCAGTCTACAGCATCATCCTCTCCATGTTCATCTTCAAGGAATACAAGGAATTGAACGCAGCTTTCTATTGCGGCATTGCACTGATTATCTTATCGGTAGCCTTGCAGACTTGGAAAGAAGCGAGAAAACTGCGCACCAATTAGCACTACATCAAAAAAGTTCAATCCGCAGCGCCACGCACACGTCCAGCAAGAGCATGCCTATCATGATTGCAACAGCCCATCCCGTCACACGACGAAAGATGGAACTGACTTTGCACGATTATCACTGTCTTCTACCAACACGTTCATTAGCTGAATCATCCTCAAGTCACGCATACAATGACTCTAAGTCGTCGGCAGTCAGGCCGTTGAAGTCGCCGGAACTCATGAACGCGCCGATGATGTTTTGCTTTGGCGATTCCGCGAGCAAGTCCATCAGTTCAACCTTGTTGTGTACCACCTTCAAGTCGCTGCGGCCGAAGCCAGCCATGATTCTCTCGTCAGGCATCAGTTCCAGTTTCTTGATGGCCACGGCATGTGGGTCATAGAACACGATAGCTTGGTCGGCGACATTCAAGGCGTCGCGGTAATGGTCAATGAAGACCTCGCTCAGACTGCTATAGGTATGCAGTTCAAACACGGCAAGCAGATGATGTTTCGGGAACTGCTCGCGCAAAGCCTTGACCGATGCGTTGACCTTTGAAGGCGCGTGGGCGAAATCGCGGAAAATGTAATTACCATTATTGGTTCCTGAGCCTGTCAAAGGACCAAACAGCAATTCCAAACGTCTTGCTGCACCTTTGAACGATGCAATGGCCTCGTAGAACTGCGCATCGCTGACGCCCAACTGCAGGCAGACCAAACGCGCTGCGTTGATGTTTTTCATGTTGTGATTGCCGAAAACACCGACCTCTCTCTTATTGCCGTCAGGCAAAATCAGACTTGTACAAATGCCATCATTCTCAAACGGATGCACGCCATAGCCGAAAGTCTTTACCTTTGCGCCTTGCGCTATCTTTTCCGCTTCGGTATCCGTGCCGTCGTAAATCAGGCAGCCGCCCGGTTCGATGGTATCGGTAAAGATGCGGAACTGGTCTAAATAGCAGTCGAAAGTCGGGAACACATTGACATGGTCCCAGCCAATGCCACTGATGACGGCAATATCAGGATGATAATGATGGAACTTCGGCACGCGGTCGATTGGCGAAGTCAGGTATTCGTCGCCTTCCATCACCATGTATTTTGCCGTTTCGCTCAGGCGCACCATGACATCGAAGCCTTCAAGTTGCGCACCAACCATGAAATCCGTCTCGATGCCGACCTGTTTCAGCACATGCAGAATCATGGAGGTGATTGTCGTCTTGCCGTGGCTGCCGCCAATGACGATGCGCGTCTTGTCCTTGCTTTGCTCGTAGAGATACTCCGGATAGGAATACACCTTCAAACCCAGTTCCTGTGCACGGACCAGTTCGGGATTGTCGATGCGGGCGTGCATACCCAGGATGACGGCATCATACGAATTGTCGAGTTTTTCGGGATACCAGCCCCATTTTTCGGGCAGAATGCCTTCGTTGGCGAGGCGTGATTTCGACGGTTCGAAGATTTCGTCGTCCGAACCCGTTACTTCATAACCCCTGCGGTGCAAGGCGATGGCGAGGTTGTGCATGGCACTGCCGCCTATAGCGATAAAATGAACTTTTTTCATTGCGGTAAAATTTGCGGTAAAGATAGGAAAAAAGTAAAGAGTAATGCTCAAATAAGCTTATTTTTGCAACCGCAATGAAAAACCCACTAAATAAATCCATCCTACGCCTCGCCATTCCCAACATTATCAGCAACATAACCGTGCCGCTGCTGGGTTTGGTCGACATGATGCTCATGGGGCATCTTGACTCGGTGGCTTATATTGGCGCCATCGGTTTGGGCGGCACCATTTTCAGCGTGATGTATTCCGTTTTCAGCTTCATGCGTGCCGGAACCACGGGTTTCACGGCGCAATCGCTCGGTGCCGGCGACCAACAGGAAATTTCATATTCGCTCTACCGCTCGCTTTGCATCGCACTGATTGCCACCGTCATAGTGCTCGGCCTGCAAAATCCGATTGAATGGATCAGCATGAAACTGCTCAACGGCAGCGAAGACGTGCTGCGCTACACCGCCGACTATTTCCATGTGAGGATTTGGGCAGCACCTGCCGTGCTCTGCCTTTATGCCTTCAACGGCTGGTTCATCGGGATGCAGAACACCACCGTCCCGATGGTCATCGCCATACTCATCAACGTGGTGAACATTGCGGCAAGCATATTCTGTGTCAGCAAATTAGGCATGGGTGTCAGAGGCGTTGCCTTGGGAACGGTCATTGCGCAATACTGCGGTTTGGCCACGGCTCTCATTTTTCTTTTCGCCAAATACCGCAAATATCTCATCTCTATCAAGAAAGAAATACTGCTGCAAGCCGACAAACTGAAACGCTTTTTCAAGGTCAACACCGATTTCATGATTCGTAGCATTCTGCTGATTTTAAGCATTGCTTTCTTCACCAACCAATCCGCCAAATTGGGCGACGATGTGCTGGCAGTCAACATGATACTGATGCAATTCTTCTACATCTTCTCCTATTTCACCGATGGTTTTGCCTACGCTGGCGAAGCGCTCGTTGGCAAGTTCACGGGTGCCAACGACAAAGTGCAGTTAAAAAAGACCGTGAGGCTTCTCCTCACCTGGGGCCTTTGCCTGAGCCTGCCTTTCACCTTATTATATTGGCTCTTTCCCGACACTTTCATCGGCCTCATCTCCGACCAAGCGGAAGTCATCGAGCAGGCACGACCTTATCATATCTACATGATTATCATTCCAATCATCACATTTGCAGCCTTCATTTGGGACGGCATCTACATTGGC
Source organism: Bacteroidales bacterium (assembly GCA_045628585.1). Lineage (GTDB taxonomy): Bacteria > Bacteroidota > Bacteroidia > Bacteroidales > F082 > Limimorpha. The sequence goes on from JAZQPN010000517.1 coordinate 17,506, forward strand.
GCCACGGCGGCACGCGCCATCCGCAACACGATGATTATCGCCTCCATTTTCGTCTTTCTGCCGGCCTGGTATTTCCTCATGCCCGCCTTCGGCAACCATGGCCTTTGGATTGCCTTCCTGCTTTTCATGCTCGCACGTGGCGTCACGATGACGCTCATGTCGAAGAAAGCGATTGGATTATAGGGAGCATCTCAGTGCAAACGATTCTTGTAGACAATGAAAACTTCGTTTTTAATCCAGTCGCGCAATTGTCGCATGGAATCCATGTCAACGGCCTTGATTTCAGGAGAAAGAGAAATGGCCTTATCACAATTAAAATGCGGCAATTCTTTCGATACACCTATTTTTAAGACATAATCTAACGAATTCATTTCATGTTGGTTGATGTCATTTGGCTTTACTGATGACAAATCCACGAGGCACTCTTTCATGGCAGCCACTGCCAACATCTGAATGTTTTCCGCAGGGTTTATTCCAGCCGAAACGACTTCCAGTTTCTGCGAATAATCGCGCAAAAAGGCGGCTGCCATCGGTCCGCAACAATCATCATGCTCTGTCAAGACAAGTATTTTCATTGTTTCTAATTTGCCTTGCAAAAATACATTTAAAACGCACATCATAAGATTTTTGCTCTAATTTTGCCATTATTCTATGGGATTTACTATCTTTGCGGCCTAAAATTTAAAATATTAAACACATTAAAATATGGGAAGAGCATTTGAATACCGCAAAGCGGCAAAAATGAAAAGATGGGGACACATGTCACGCGTGTTTCCTAAATTAGGCAAGTTGATCACCATTGCAGCCAAGGAAGGCGGTCCTGATCCTGACATGAACCCTAAACTGCGTCAGGCCATCCTGAACGCCAAGGCTGAAAACATGCCTAAGGACAACATCGATGCCGCCATCAAGCGCGCCACCGATAAGGATGCAGCCAACCTCGTGGAAATCACCTACGAAGGCAAGGGACCTTTCGGCATCCAGTGCATGGTTGAATGTGCTACCGACAACACCACGCGTACCGTCGCCAATGTGAAGTCATACTTCAACAAGTGCGGCGGCAGCTTCCTGCCTATCGGCTCACTCGAATTCATGTTCACCAGAAAGGCTGTCTTCGAAATCGAAATGCCAGCCGGCATGGAAAAAGACGACCTCGAACTCGAACTGATTGACTTCGGTCTGGACGAAATCACCCAGGAAACCGACGAAGAGGAAGAAACCACAACAACGACCGTCTACACTGCCTGGACCGACTACGGCACCATGCACGACGCTCTGGAAGAACGCAAAATCAACATCGTGAAGGCCAACCTGCAGCGTTTCCCGAACAGCACCGTCAATTTCACTGACGAACAGATGGTTGAAATTGAAAAGTTTCTCGACAAGCTTGATGAAGACGAAGATATTCAGGCAGTCTACACAAATATGGAATAA
>JAZQPN010000518.1:0-4689 GCA_045628585.1 Bacteroidales bacterium
GGAAAAATGTGTAGTTTTGCACAAAATTAGTTTCAGATGCGTACTTACAGGATAAATTTGCGAAAAGAAGAGGAAGGCGGCTATACGGTTTTGGTTCCTGCTCTGCCGGGTTGCATAACATACGGCGAGACTGTTGATGAAGCCATAGAAATGGCAAAGGAAGCTATTGAATTGTATGTTGAGGAATTGCAGGATCATGGCGAAATGGTGCCTGATGATAGTAATATGTTGGAGTATTCCTTGAATTTTGCTATATGAATCTGAGCCCTGATTATCTGATAAAGCTTCTTGAAGAAAACGGTTTCGTGTTTAAAAGGTCGAAAGGTTCTCACCAGGTCTATTATAATTCGATTTCAAATAAGACAATTGTCGTCCCTTTTCATAATGGTAAGGATTTGAAAAAAGGGACATTTATGTCTATCGTGAAGCAAGCTGGAATAGAAATTTAAATGCTTTTGGCGAAACCGTATAATCCAGCCATAGTTCGGGGAAAATCGGACTTATGGCTGATTATAGTGGTTTTTTTGCAATTTTCCATGAGTTTTACCCAAATCGATGTTTTTTTTATCGTTTTGGGTGAATCTCATATCAGTTTTACCCAAATCGATGAAATTTTACCCGATTTGGGTAAAACTCGATAAATGTAATAAAAGTGAAAAAGGCTGAAAAGGGATTTCCGTTGTGCCATATAAACTAAAAAAGGGACTTTTTGGTCCCTTTTTTCATTCTTCATCCATCAGGAAGACGGCCACTTGCCGTGTGCCGTGAGCGCCTATGATTTGTGTCTGCTCGATGTCGGAAGTGCGGCTCGGCCCGGTGATGATTGCAAGCTGCGACGGATTGCTGTTGCCGTATTTTCCTTTCAGTTTGATGAAAGCGTCTTTCATGCCGTTGACAATCTGATTGGTGCTGGCGGTTACCAAAAGCACGTCGGGCGTGGCGTAGTTTTTCCTTGAATGACACATTTTTTCCGAAAGCACGATGCTGCCCGTTTGGGCTACGAGACATTCACAGTCGGTAATGCTCACCAGTTTCTGTTTGGGTTCGCGTGCCGAGTCGGTGGTGTAGGCTATGCCGTTGCGTTCCAGCATTTTCTGCATGGTCGGACTGGTACACCACAGTGGTTCCCAAGCGTTTTCGGGCGCGAGTTGCCTGAGACATTCTGCAAATTCGTCTTCGTCTTCAAGGTAAACGAAAATGCCGCCTTGATCCTTGAAATTCTGGACGAAAGTGATGGCTGTTCCGTCTTCTTCCTTGATGGGAATCCAAGTGTCGGTGTGCTGGTCGACATCTTGAATCAGGGCTTCCTGCTTCTCGATGATAGCATTTCTGACATCGCCGAGAATCTGCTCCTTGTTGGTGATTTCGCGTTTGAAGTCTCGTGCCATAACTTATTTGTTTTCAGTTTCTTCGTAAACTATTTCAGCATCTTCAGCTGTGGCTGTAATGGCTGGCTTTTCAGGCTCTTCCTCTTTTGTCCAAGGACGTTTCCCGAAAATGGTTTCAAGATCTTCGCCGAAAATCACTTCCTTGTCGATGAGTTTGTTGGCCAGTTGTGTCAGTCCGTCAATATGTTCGGTCAGAATGGTGAGGGCTTCCTGATAGGCTTGTTCAACCATCTTGCTGATTTCCTTGTCGATGACTTCAGCCGTCTTCTCGCTGTATGGTTTTGTCAGGCTGTAATCCTGCTGGCCTGTTGAATCATAGTAACTTAGGTTGCCGATTTCATCGTTCAGGCCATAATAAGTCACCATGGCGTAGGCTTGTTTTGTCACTTTTTCGAGGTCGGAGAGGGCTCCGGTGGAGATTTGGCCAAACACAACCTGTTCGGCAGCACGGCCACCCAAAGTGGCAATCATTTCGTGATACATCTGTTCTTTGGTCGTAATCTGACGTTCCTCAGGAAGATACCAGGCGGCGCCGAGCGACTTGCCACGCGGCACGATGGTCACTTTCACCAAAGGATGCGCGTATTGTAGCAGCCAACTCGTTGTGGCATGACCGGCTTCATGGAAAGCGATGACTTTCTTTTCTTCCGCCGTGATGATCTTATTCTTCTTTTCCAAACCGCCAATGATACGGTCGATGGCATCGAGAAAGTCTTGTTTTTCAATCTGTTCCTTTTCCTTGCGAGCGGCCATCAAAGCGGCTTCGTTGCAGACATTGGCGATGTCGGCACCCGAGAAACCTGGGGTTTGCTTTGCCAAGAAATCGCGGTCGACATCGGGACCGAGTTTCAGGTTGCGCATGTGAACGTCGAATATTTCCTTACGGCCAATCAGATCGGGCAATTCGACATAAATCTGACGGTCGAAACGACCTGCACGCATCAGGGCCTTGTCGAGAATATCGGCGCGGTTTGTAGCGGCCAGAACGATGACACCCGAATTGGTGCCGAAACCGTCCATTTCGGTAAGCAACTGATTCAAAGTGCTTTCCCTTTCGTCGTTACCGCCGTTCATTGGGTTCTTGCCACGGGCACGGCCAATGGCATCTATTTCATCAATGAAGATGATGCAAGGTGATTTTTCCTTGGCATTCTTGAACAAGTCGCGGACGCGCGAAGCACCGACGCCGACAAACATTTCAACGAAATCGGAACCCGAAATGCTGAAAAACGGCACATTGGCTTCGCCAGCCACCGACTTGGCTAACAAGGTCTTACCTGTTCCGGGAGGGCCGACAAGCAGCACGCCCTTTGGAATCTTGCCGCCCAATTTGGTGTATTTGGCAGGATTCTTCAGAAAATCGACGATTTCCATGATTTCCACCTTCGCCTCTTCCAATCCGGCGACATCTTTAAATGTCACATTGACAGGTACATTGTCCTTGTCGTAAAGTTGCGCTTTCGATTTGCCGATGTTGAAAATCTGACCGCCGCCGCCAACTCCGCGGCCCATCGAACGCATGATGACAATCCATACAACGATGAGTATAATGAATGGTAACCAGCCGATTAGAAAATCCGACATCCAGCTTTTCCTGTGAACGTTTTCGATGTAAACTGGATTTTGAACTTCCTGCTGGGCTTCTTCAACCATTTCTTCGAAACGGTCGAGTGAACCTATTTTATAGGTGTAGCTTGGCGTTGCGGTTGTACCTTCATTGTTGGGCTTTACGTCAGGGAAATTCTTCTTCAAGCCTTTCTCGTTCAGAAAGATTTCGGCATCTTCCTTGTTGACGAGTTCAATCTTGTAGATTTCCTCGCTTTTCAAAAGTTCTTTCAGTTTGCCTTGCGTGATGTCTTCGGTTGGCATGGTTTCTCTGCCGAAAATGTTGATGCCAATGAGAACGGCTGCTAAAATGAAATAAATCCAATAGAAACTGACACGTTTTTTGTTGGGTTTACGCTTGGGTGAATTTGGCTGGTTCTGGTTGTCTCCGGAGCCATTTGATTGTTTTTCGCTCATTGCTAAGGGTTTGATTTTGATTTGGTTATTCTTCTGATTCTTTCACGATGCGTTCGGCGTCGGCCCAAAGTTCTTCCAATTTGTAGAAACTGCGGGCTGATTGCAGGAAGACGTGAACGACAACGTCGACGAAGTCAATCAAAATCCATTCCGTGTTTTCGCGGCCTTCGATGTGGAAAGGCTTGACGTGAAGTTTTTCGCGCACCAGATCCTCCACTTTTTCGGCAATGGCATCGACTTGCGTCTTGGAAGGGGCGTGGCAGATGACGAAATAATCGGTCACGGCGCCGTTGGCTTCTCTCAGATCCAAAGTCACTATCTCTTTGCCTTTCAGCGCGTCCATTGCTTCAACCACGGTGGCGGCAAGCTCTTCCGAATTGCCGTTTTGATGTCTTATCCTTTTTTCTTCTTCCATAATTTTTCAATTCAATTTTTAAATAAAACGCAAAAATACTCTTTTTTGTTTTATCTGCCTTGATTTGCTGAAAATTCCCTAATTTTGACCCGTTATTTTTCAATGAAAATCTGATTTTAAATCTTTGAATCTTTAAATTTTAAATCATCAAATCTTAAATCCCCGTTTATGAGCAATTTCAGAGCCTTACTCCCTGAAGTCAACACTTTTATCTTTGATTATGACGGCGTTATGACTGACGGAACCGTTTACATGGATTCGAATGGCGACCCCTTGCGCACTTCCAATGTGAAGGATGGATACGCCTTGCAGCTGGCCGCCAAGCTGGGTTACAATGTGGCTGTCATTTCGGGCGCCATCAGCACGAACATCGAAAAACGCTTACATTCGCTTGGTGTTCAGGATGTTTTCACGGGTGTGCCCGACAAAGTGAAAAAACTTGAAGCCTATATGAAGGAGAAAAAACTGAAGCCGTCGCAAATCGTTTATGTCGGTGACGATATTCCAGACATCCGCGTGATGCGAATGGTGGGCGTGCCAGTTTGTCCGTCGGATGCGGCGCAGGAAGTGAAGGAAATCAGTTGCTACATTAGTTTTTGCGGAGGCGGAAAAGGCTGCGTGCGCGACATCATCGAACAGACGCTGAAGGTGCAAGGCAAATGGATGACTGCCGAAGCGTATTCATGGTGATTTTTGGAGAATTTGACTATTAGACTATTAGATATTTTGACTATTAGACTTTTGGACAATTTGACTATTAGACTTTTAGACGCTTCGACGGCTTTTTTTGAAGCCGTCATTCCCGCGAAGGCGGGAATCTCATTATGACTTTTGAACAACTTTGAACTGTTGAAAACTGTAAAC
>JAZQPN010000519.1:0-6154 GCA_045628585.1 Bacteroidales bacterium
CATCACGGGATTTATGGTCGGCAAGCAGTATGAGCAGGGCGGCATTGCCAAGGACGGCGCCAAGATGGTTCATGCCGTTTCAAACGCCAATGTGCCGAAGTTCACGGTCATTTTCGGTGGTTCATTCGGTGCCGGCAACTACGGCATGGCTGGCCGTGCTTACAGTCCGAGATTGCTTTTCATGTGGCCTAACGCCAAGATTTCGGTGATGGGCGGCGAACAGGCAGCCAATGTGCTGGCCACTGTGAAGGAAGACCAGTACAAATACAAAGGACTGGATGTCCCGACTGACGAAATCGCCAAATTGAAACGCGATATCCTGGCCAAATACGATTACGAAGGCTCGGCCTATTACAGCACGGCACGCCTTTGGGACGACGGCATCATCGACCCCGTCGACACGCGTAACGTGCTGGCTTTGGGCATTGCCGCATCGTTGAACAAACCTTTCCCGATGCAACAGTTTGGCGTGTTTAGGATGTAGTGATTTTGGAATTATTGGTGTCCGCTTAGCGGACACCAATATTTGGCTATTATTGCCAAAACAAAAAAACCAGATAACTGTTGGGGCAATTATCTGGCTAAAAAATTAATAACATGAAACATAAAAAATTACACTTTGTAATCTCTGACTTTCTCACGAAAGGGCGCCCCCTTCAGGACTTGAACCTGAGACCCCCTGATTAACAGTCAGATGCTCTAACCAACTGAGCTAAGGAGGCAAATCGCTTTACAAAGAACGTATTTCCTTTTGTTTGCGGTTGCAAAAGTATATGTTTTTTCATTACCCGCAATGATTTTTATCCATTATTTTTTATTTTTTTTATAACTTGTTGTAAGTTAGCAAAATAAAAATCGAATAAAAACACATTTCCTTGATTCTTCAAGGCATTTTCGCTGTTTTTTCCCTTCCATAAAGCAAAAAAACCGCTTTTTTATGTAAGTTTGCAGCCCGACATGCGCAAACTGTTTCTCATAGCATCCCTCGTTTTGCTCTGCTGTTGCGGCAGAGTGAAAACCGTTTCGCCCATGCTGAACGAGACGCACCACCGCGCCGCCTTGGATGCCGTCGACACCTTGCTACAGCAGCAGCCCGACAGCGCCCTTACGGCACTGCTGGCTTTCAACGATGCTATGGGCGACTCGGTGCTGAACCCTTGGGAGCGCAGCCGTTTCCACCTCATGCTCGCCGAATTGCTCTACAAGAACGACTACACCCAAAACAACCGCACCGAACTACTTGCCGCCACTGCCTACTACGACAGCCTTGCCGACCACCACCCTTTCGATGCGCCGCTTGCCTACCTGCAGGCTCGCGCCCACTACATGGACGGCGTGGGCTGGTACGAGCAGGACAGCATTGTGCCCGCCTGCCAAGCCTACCTGAAAGCCTTGCAAGTGATGGAAAGCCATTTTAAAGATGATGAACTGAACAGGAATATGATTCGGTTTATGGGACTGATTAATTCCAGACTTTCCGAATTGTTTTTCTTCAACGAAGGGTATGCGGCTGCTATTGAGACAAGTAAAAAAATGTTGTACTATTATCTTAAAATTGGGGAAAATGAAAGAGTTTTAAAAGCGTATAAAAGGATTGGGAATTGTTATAGCTCTATTTCACAAAACGATAGTGCTTTGTTTTATATGAACAAGGCTCGAGAATTGGCTGAAAAAAAACAAATGAACAATTATCAATACATTTTGAGAGAATCAGCATCGCTCTATTATAATATGGAAATGACAGATTCGGCTTTCATGGTGGCTCGGCAGGCCATGAATTTGTCAGCCACTCGAGATGATTCTCTGACAAGTTGCTATGTGTTAGGTCAATTGTTTTTCAGGGAACAGCAATACGATTCAGCAATCTTTTATCTTAAACAGAGCATAAACAGAAATCAGTTTTCCACCCAATTGTCTTCGGCACAATTGCTGAAAGAGACCTACGAGGCCTTAGGCGATATGGAACAAGCAGCCATCTATGCGCAGCCTTATAACGAAGGCCTTGAGAAATTCTTAGACAAAGCCTCGGATAAGACTGAAATCGTCAACCTTTACAATGCCTACCGCTTGCAGCAACAGGACAGCCGCCATTCGGCATGGCGCAGGAAAAGCATTAGTCGTGTGATGCTTGGCATCGGTGTCCTGTTGGTGCTGTTGGGGTTGTTAGCCATCTATTTTGTAAGGCGCGGACGGCGACATGCCGAAATAATGCAGCAAGAGAACGACACCTTGCGCGAGGAGAAGCAAAAGGTGGAGTGGGAACAGTCGAAAATGTCGGGGCGGATGCGCCGAGCCAACGAGATGCTGAAGGAAAAGGACGACATCATTGATGAGAAGAACCGCGAGAACAGCCTGCTGAAAATGCGCCTTGAGCAGCAGTCGGCCGACATGCCTTCCTTTGCCGAAGAGCCTGTCTGCCGCCAGATTTTGGATGCTGTTGCTTCGGAAAACATCAAGTCGACCGTCGACATGAAGATTTATTCCGCCATCGCCTTGACCCGCCAGCAGCAGGAGCAGCTGCGCATGGCCGTCGAGAGGCATTACGGCACGTTTGCCGAAAGCCTGAAGAAAACCTATCCGAAACTGACCAACGACGACTTGAACTATTGCCGTCTCTACCTCTTGGGCTTGAACGAGGTGCAGATAGCCGCCCTGATGCAGAAATCCTATCCTTCGGTGTGGGAACGCGCCGACAAACTGAAACGCATTTTCGGCACCGACGAAAAGATTGCCGTCTTCCTACTGTCGAAAACCGAGGTGGAAAAGTAGCGGATTGGCTGCTGGCTATTATACCATTTCAACAAAATCATACATCTATTTTACGATGAATTTTTTACAAGATTCCCGTCTGGCGACGGGAATGGAGTGTTAGGGGAGGTCAGGATGGCGGCGGCGACTTGTCTTTTCCTAAAGGTGAACTTCAACCGCCGCCGCTTATTTAATATCACCTAATACTCCATTCCCTCGAGCTTGTGAGAGGGAATCTATAAACCAAAATCAAATCGACACAACCAACACATTATCAAAACTTTATCAAAAAATCCTAATAAATCCCGATGATGATTTTCATTGTCATGATTTTTTTGTAACATACTTTTGCTGCGTTAAACTTTTAAAACACAAAAGTCATGTACAAAAAATTAGTTCTTATCATTTGCTTGCTTTTCGGTGTAGGTTCAACGTTTGCTTATAATGTTGGTTTAGTCAAACAAGCATGTAGTCAATCTGGAGATGAAAAATACTCTGAAGAGCCGCCCATCCATGCCTCTATCAATCGTATTATTAACGAAATAACACTTTTAACAAAATGAAGACAAGACTATTCCTGCTTACCACAGTCTTTTCGTTGTGCTTCTACTTGGCATCAGCCCAGAACTGCACCGAGTTTGCACACGGGACGGACGCTCCGCATGGTGGATGGTGCATCATCGAGACCATGGACGGGAACCTGCTGCTGTCGGTAGACAAGTACGAGGCCGACGGCAACATGAAAGACCACATCCTCTACCGCTTTACGCGTGACGGCGCTCTTATAGACTCGCTCGCACTCGGCTTACGGGAATGCAAGAGCTACCTTCTCGAGAGGGATCCCAATCCCGATGACGACACGTCTTACCTTTTCGGCTACACCTATAGCAACGAAGGCGGCAGCTCTATCTTCCGCCTGCTGAAACTTGACGACTACCTCTCCATCGTCGATGCCGTGGACGTTGTCTACTCGGACGGGGACGGACTTTATGCGAAAATCATCCTTGACACCGCTGGCGACATTGTCATGTACTGGAAGTCGGACGACAATAAGGGCAATCTGGCTAGGATCGACCTCGATGGAACCGTCAGAACACAGGCCAAGTTCGACCTGTATTCCGAACATTGCTATGTCGACAGAACCGCACTTAACATGTACGATGAGGAGAGTAAAGAGTATTCGGTCGTCTATACCACGGGGCTCGATTATCCCGAGACCATCCATGTCATTACCGTGTACGATTCCCTTTTCAATCTGGTCGCATCCAAAGAAATGTCGCTATACGACGGACTCTATGTGGATGAAATCGATGCTCCGTGTTTGCGCGGTTATGGGGACAGGCGAATGCTCTTCTTCCGTGGAGATTATTTCGGGGGCTATTCCGGAAGCTGGTATCACTGCCTTGAGCTGGCGGAAGTGCAGGGACTGGATCAGGTGCTACGCAGATACCTGTTCAAAAGTCCGCAACTGGAAGGTTCGTACCACTCGGGGTTCGATCCGTTCGTCATGGCCAAAGACGGCGGCTTCTACATGGTGGCATTCAGGTCTCAAGTGAACAATCCTATGCGTGTCTTCAAGATAGGATCGGACTTGACGCTGGAATGGGAGCGCTGGTGTTTGGAGCCGTACACTCCCACAACCTTTCAAGTCTGTATGGATATGTGTGCGCTTGAAGACGGCGGAGTGGCGCTGTGCGGTACAGAATCCGACTTCGAGTATCCAAGGCAGAGGTTTTGGGTTGTCACCTTCACCGACGAAGGAACGGGAATTGGTGAGGCTGCGGAATCGGTGCGTCCATACCTCATCTATCCGAACCCGGTGAAAGACAGGCTTTCCATCCAATTCTCACCCGATGTGAAGCCCGAAAGCATTGAACTTTACGACATTGCAGGTCGCTGCGTGGCAAGTTCGCGCACTGCTGAAATGAATGTGGCAGACCTTCCAGCGGGGCAATATATTGCGAAAATCACCCTTGAAGGCGGAAAGGTCTATTCGGACAAGGTGGTGAAAAAATGAATCCGTTAAATCCAAAACACATCCGCCTCATCTATGGCATTGTGGCAGCAGCCATGCTGCTGTGCTGGGGCGGTTTCATTGCCATCAGCTGGTGCATTAAGGACATCTTGTTTTTCGTGGCCTGTGTCTTTGCCCTGCTGTGGTGTGCCGAGATAATCTGGTGTGCCCTCGCCTTTCGCCGCCATGCCCAAGGGCAAGGCGTGGAAGCCTGGGGCTGTCGCGCCATGCTGAGAAAACTGAAATTCAGCTTGTGGCTGTTTGGTGTCAGCCTGGTCACCTATTTCGTCATCTTCCTCCTCGTGGAATTTGGTGTGTACTGAAAATTTTTGGTGTCCGCTGAAATTTCAGTGGCCTACCAAACTATCTGTTTTTGTCACTTTCTGCTTCCTTATAACAAAAGTGTAACTTATTAAAAATCAATATTTTCCAAAAATATCATTTTTACTTACTTTTGCCTTGATGCAAAAGTAACAAAAAATCAAGGGCAGGACCATCGGCCTCTGCGCGGCCAGCCTAACAGCATGACCTTCAAGAAATATGTCATAAACGCAATTTCGTGAAGGTCAAGCCGTTAGTCTGTCCCTTTGCGGGCGCTGCCCCGCATCTTGCCCATGACCCACGCGCCCTCCCCAGCGAAGCGTCATTCCCGCGAAGGCGGGAATCCCCAAAGCCTATTGGAACACTAACATGAGATCCTTTCCATTTGGATTGTGATGATAATGAAATCGTTGAAAAGTAAGCCCCGTTTTTGACAGGACATCGTAATTCGTTGAAATTTTATTGATTACAGGTGTTGTCTCCATTTTTAGCGGACAGCAATACTTTTTTTCCCTATTTATAAGCAGCAAGGCCGGAGGCCGAAGCTACAGCTTTTACATATCCTTCCGGGAACTCTTCGTAAAAAGCATGATGACGGTGATGATTTCCAAACGGCCCAGCAACTTGTCCAGGGATCTGCTGGCATGTAGAGACGCACGGCCGTGCGCCTCTACGTTCCAAAAAATCCGTTCAGAAAACACGTTTTATTATTCGGAAAGAATCGGCTTTGCCGCATAATTGACCCAAATTGACGTAAATTGTCTTGGAAAAAGCAAGAATGGTATATTATTGGAAGACAATTATCGTCAATTAAACGTCAATTGCTTTGGCAACAATATACAATTTGACCTTTTAATAACCAAAACAATCAAAACCTGCAAAACTTTTCTTTGTCCGCCTCTGAATCTCGCAACCGCTCGATTCTTGCACAGCAGAGCATCGGAGATGCGGAACCCGATGACCCCCGATTAGGGGGAATCGGACAGGAAAGGAGAAAAGAGATTGATAAAAGATTTGTTTCCCAAAAAAACAACTTGGGGCCTAAAAGCATATTATTGTCGTTTTTATTAA
>JAZQPN010000520.1:0-7924 GCA_045628585.1 Bacteroidales bacterium
CGCATTCTTCTCCGACGGCCTTTACTCACGCACCTGCGGCAGCGTGCCTCACGATTTCGTCGAACTGCCTTCGCAAATCATGGAAAACTGGGTTGCCGAACCGGAAGTCATCCGCATGTATGCCAAGCACTATCAGACCGGTGAAGTCATGCCTGACAGCCTCATCAGCAAGATTGAAAACAGCGCCCTCTTCAATCAAGGCTTCAACACCACCGAACTGATTGCCGCCTCCATCCTCGACATGAAGTTGCACGAAGTCACAAGTGCCGACGACATCGACATCGATGCGTTTGAAAAGCAAGCCATGGACGAAATCGGCCTGATGCCGGAAATCCTTCCACGCTACCGTTCAACCTACTTTTCGCACATTTTCAGCGGCGGCTATAGCGCTGGCTATTATGCCTATACATGGGCTGAAGTCCTCGACAAGGATGCCTTCAACTATTTCAAGACATCGGGCAACCTCTTCAATCCTGAACTGGCAGCTTCATTCCGCAAAAACTGCCTGCAAGAATGTGGCAGCGACGAAGGCATGGTACAATACCGCAAATTCCGCGGCCAAGACCCTGAATATGATCCATACCTGAAAGCAAGAGGATTGAAATAATTACCATATAATTCAAACATTCAAAGGCTTTGGCGCATGTCAAAGCCTTTTTTTATATTTTTGCAAACAAATTTCAGCAACCGAATGAAAAAGGCATTGATATTGGGGTTTATTTTTATCTTTTGCAACTCGTTTTCCTTTGCGCAAAATGACGAAGCCGAAAATCTTCCGAAACGGTTCGCCAATTGGCGTGAGCGCAGCATGATGAAGGGGTGCGACACAAACTATATCAATCTTCCCGAACAAGCCTGGACCATCAAACTCAACGGAATATCCACTTTTTCGAAAATTGGGATCCGTTTCAACGACATTCCAAACTACGATTATGCCGAAATGAAAATCGGTTCCGGTTTTAGTTTTAAGTCATCTTTTTCACTGGCATACAGAGGCTTGGAACTCGGCTACACCATCGACCAGACCAATCGCTTCAACCGCGACATAAAACTGAATCTCTACAACAAACGGTTTGGCGGAGAATTCCAATACCAGTCCATCAATCACACAAGTTCAACCATTGAGACCCACAATCCTGACAGCATCCACCCCTATCCCAACGATTACATCAACCGAATGACGGTCAATCTCTATTACGTCTTCAATTACAAGACTTTTTCTTATCCTGCCGCCATTACGCAAGCCTACATCCAAAAGAAAAGCGCCGGAAGCTTTTTGCTTGGTGTCTCATTTTTCCGCAACAGAATCAAGCCTTTTGAGGACAACAGCGACATTGCATTAGCCTACAATCCAATCATCACCATCAATCAGGCATCGATTGGCGGCGGCTACGGTTACAATTTCGTATGCTGCAAATCGAGGTTGCTGTTTCACCTTTCGGCGATGCCCATGGTGCTTTTCACAATCAGCGAAAACGTTGACGGACAGCAGTTTGAACCAGCTCCTGAAGCAACAGAAAAACGCCCAATAACGGCAGCGGTAATTTCGCGTGCAGCAGTATGTTACACCTACCGCGACCGACTGATTCTGGGGCTCAATGGAGTTTATAACCTTGCCCAATCAAGTTCAAGCAGCAACATCAGCCTCACCTCAAATGGCTGGATCATACAATGCTGCCTCGGCTGGAGATTTTTATAATGACAAATTCAACAAGACAAATATGAAACGAATCATCACATTAATTTTGGTATGTCTGACCTGCTTTTCTGCAATGGCATCAAACGACACGATCAGAGCCCCTCGTCCGAAAGTCGGCATCGTATTAGGTGGTGGCGGAGCCAAAGGAAGCGCCCACATTGGCGTTTTGAAATATATCGAAGAGATGGGCATTCCAGTCGACTATGTGGTCGGAACCAGCATGGGCAGCATCATAGGCGGCCTGTATTCATTAGGCTACTCCCCTGACGAAATGCAAGGGCTGATTTCAAATTTGGACTGGTCGGTCTACATCACGAATTCCGTTGACAGGCGCAGCCTGTCGTCTGCCGAAAAACGGCGCCGCAGTTCCTATCTTTTTTCCGTGCCTTTCAACACTGGCGAACTGAACAAAAAAACGGAAAACAGTCCTGGCAATTCACTTTTAGCGTCGCTTCCTGAGTCATTCATGAACGGATCGACGCTTTTAAACCTGTTCAACAGCCTTTGCATCGGCTATCAGGATTCCATTGACTTCAACAGCCTCCCGATTCCTTTCGCATGCATCGCCACTGAACTCACCACTGGCGAAGAAGTCATCATCCGCAACGGCAAATTTGCCGAAGCCATCCGCGCAAGCATGGCCATACCAGGAGTTTTCGACCCGATAACCATCAATGGAAGACAACTGATCGACGGCGGTTTGGTCAACAATTTTCCAACCGACCGCTGCCGTGAAATGGGTGCCGACATTATCATCGGCATTGAAGTGGCTCAAGGGCTGGTGACAGACCCCAACAAGCTTCAATCATTGCCACAAATGCTGGCGCAACTGAAAAACATCGCCGTAAAAGGCCACAACGAAGAAAACCGGCAATTATGTGACGTTTACATTCAGCCCAACGTCAGCGATTTCGGCATGCTAAGTTTCAATGCTTCTGCAATAGATTCTTTAGTCAAAAGAGGTTACAGAGACGCCCACGCATTTCACGACCAGTTGCAAGCCATCAAGAATTACATCGACAGTTTCCAGCCGACCGCCAAGACCCTGCATGCACCCAAAGCAAGGCACATCGGCAACGACTCAATCATCATCAGATTCGTCAAAATGGAAAACGTCAGTTACCAAGAAGCCAACTGGCTGATGCGCAAAGGCAGACTTCGCACAGGTTCGCCAATTCATTATGACGACATCGAGGAAGCCGTTAACACCTTCCGAGGCATTGGCAGTTTCTCCAGCATAAACTATGAACTTCGCCCCGTCGACTATAAAAGTGACTCCACTGACATCAAAACTTACGACTTGGACATCACCTTCACCCCTTCCGAACCTCATGTCATCGACTTAGGGTTCCGCTACGACAACGAAGAGAGTGCATCCATCTTGTTTAACATCGGACTGAACCAAAGGAAACTTTCCGGACTGAAAGCCAACCTTTCGCTATGTCTCGGCTACAACAACTGGGCCAATGCGACAGCCACACTGGCTAACATCTCACTTGCGAACATCAGCATTTCATACGATTTCAGGATGACTCACCCAAGCACCTGGGAATTAGACCCAACCAATTTTTACCAAGCTGAAAACCCGCTCGTCCTCACCAACAATCTTTTCTATCAGAACAGACTCAGAATATACATTTCAGAATTTCATCTCCGGCACATTCAGGCCGCTGTAGGAATGGAATCGGAAAGAATCTCCTACTATCAAAAGCCCAACAACATGTTATTTGCCGACAACTCATCGGACAACCGAAGTTACGCAAACGCATCATTCGGTCCATTCACGAAACTGAAATTCGACAATCTTGACGACAGCTATTTCGCTACCAAAGGCATCGAATCGTCGCTCGAAGCCCACTGGCGCCTCGACCACCAGTACAAGGATTCCCTCGGAAGCTCATTGCCCTCCAATTTCGCCGACATTTTCCTTTATGTAAAAGGTTATATAAGTCACAAGAAAATCACCTTCATTCCACAATTCTACTCACGAATGATTCTTGGAGAGAACCGGCTTTATGCCTATCACAACAACATTGGCAGCAACATTTTCGGACGCAATTACGACTATCAGCTGCCGTTCATCGGCCTGAACCACTCCACCGACCTCACCGACGACTTTAAGTGCGTCCATGTCGCGCGTCTCGATGTGCGATACAACTTCTACAAGAAAAACTACCTCACCGCCATGGTCAATTACGGAAGGGCATCTTTCGAACTGACGGATTTGTTTAAAAACAACTGCTCCGACGATTCCTTTGGCGCAGGCCTTATGTATTCCTACAACAGCATCATCGGCCCTGTGTCTTTCCAAGTGCATTGGCTCAACGACACTAATCAGCCCTGGGGGGCATACATCAACATCGGATATCTGCTCAGATAAAAAACAGAAAATCCCGGCAAAGCAGCAACTTTACCGGGATTTTCCATATTCAAATGTCAAGTTCAAAACAACTTGGCATTGTTTTCATACAGGAGATGCAACGCGTCTATTTCCTTTGTGGATAATTTCATTAGGGGCAAAAACTTCCTGAAATTCTCGAGTCTGTGCATATCAGAACCCACATAATCGTACATGTCATGCTGCAACATGTAATGCGATTTTTCCAAGGCAGGTCTGCCGTAAGCTCCAGCCAAAGATAACAGATTCAACTGGAACATGTAATTCTTTTCCTTCCAGCGCTCATACTGATGCTTCGATGCATACTGATACCTTTCAGGATGAGCGATTACCGGCGTATAGCCATCAAGCATGATGTCGTAAAGCATTGAGGACACATTAGGCTCGCACATCAGATAAGAAGTCTCGCACAAAACCAAACCGCCTTCCTTATCGAAGGTTAAGAATCCGCGCTTAAAATGCTCCAAAAAAATGGCATCCAACATGTGTTCGGCTCCCAAGAACAATTCGATTCCACAAGCAGCGGCAGCCTTTTTCTTAAACGATTCGAACTTCGGCGTGATCGTTTCTTTTGTATTATCACCAAACTCCTTCATGAAATGAGGAGTCAGGCGAACCTTTTTCACGCCTTTTTCTTCCCAGTAGCGCAATGCCTCTATTGAAGATTCCTCGGTTTGAAAACCATCATCCACACCTGGAAGGATATGGCAATGGACATCACAGGCACCTTGGAAAAAGTCATCAGGCAGTGCCTTCTTTTTCATAAAATCAAACATACCTTAATCCTTGTCTTCCGTTGATGATTCTGATGATTTGTGATGACGGTGATGACGATGTTTCTTTCCTTTTTCATCTTCGTTACCGTAACCGTAGCCATAGCCATAACCATAACCGTAGCCATAACCGTAACCATAACCGTAACCATAACCATAACCATAGCCGTAGCCGTAACCATGTTGCTTCTTATATTTCACAGAATTCAGCACGAGGCACAGGTTCGGGAACTTGTTGTTCTTATACAGTTTGTCAATTTCCTTGAGCAAGCGCTTATCGGTCTTGCCGGCTCGCATCACGAACAAGGTGGTGTCGGCGACACGCTTAACGATGTCGGCATCAGCGACCATGCCAAGCGGCACGTTATCGAGGAAAACATAATCATAACGTTCCCTCAAATAATTCACCATTTGTTCAAGCCGGTCACTCATAAGCAATTCGGCAGGATTTGGAGGCACAGGGCCTGCAAAAATCAGATCCATATTCTTTGTTGTGAAATCATGATGTATGATTTCCTCAACATCATCGATTTTACCCGAAAGATAATTAGACACGCCGAATTTTGCCTTCAGGCCAAACACCTTATTCATGGTACCTTTACGGATGTCGAGGTCGACCAAAACGACTTTCTTGTTACCCAGAGCAAAACTTGTTGCCAAATTGGAAGAAACAAAAGTTTTTCCCGACGACACCATAAATGAAGTGAACAGCACGACCTGACTGGCGTTTTCGCGGTTTCGCATATATTCCAAATTGGAGCGCACCAACCGGAATGCTTCCGACACCGAATCGCGGCCATTTTCCTTAACCACAATGGCATGTTCGTTCAAATCCTTCTTGAACGGGATTTCGCCCAAGAAAGGAGTCTTAGTCGCCTTTTCGACATCAGCGCGGCCATGGATGGCGGTATCGAGCAGACGGATGAGCAGGATGATGGCGGCAGGAATCAGCAAACCAATCAGGAGACCGGTCGTGACTCTCTTTTTAGGATTAGGTGCGACTGGCGAATTGTTAATCTGGGCGGCATCAATCACCTTAGCCGTTCCTTCGAATTTAGGACGGTTAAGCAGCAATTCTTCCCGTTTTGTAAGCAATGTCAGATAAAGCTGCTGTCTGATTTTCAACATATCCTCGACAGAACCGATGCGCACTTGTTTTTCAGGAACAGCCTGGATTCTTGACGTAGCGGCCGATCCCTCCCTCCTTGCCATATCAGTTTGAGTTTGCAATGAACTCAAATCACTTTCCAAAATAGCGATGATGTTGGCAAGCAATGTCGGTTGTTCTGCTGCCAGTTTTTTTGCAGCCGGGTTCTCTGTCACACCCGACTCTCTATATTTCTGCAATTTCTGTGAATTTGCATTATATTTTGCAATCAACGTTGCAGCTTCCGTTCCGACGTCAGACATGACCGGCAGAATATCATCATCAGCCACGCCATTAGCCGCATTCAGCAAATACGACACACGTGAAATCCTAGCCTGCAAGTTCTTCACCTCGGCCGATGAAGCCGACCTTGCCGCCAATTCCGCTTCACCTAAGGATTTCGTATCGACCAAAACATTAGCCACTTTAAACCCGACAACTTGCTCCTGTAGCGAATCCAAATCGCCATACAGCTGGTCAATACGGGTGTTGATAAACTTATACGAATAGTCCAGCATACGTTCCTGGTCGGCAATGGCATCATTGTTATAGACCGAAATCAAGGTGTTCAGTACATCGGCAGCACGCGATGCCGATTTATCAGTGAGGCTTAGCCTAAGTATGGAATTTTTCTCATCGTCCCTTGACACATGCAATCTAGCGCGCAAGGATGCCGACATCGACGATACAGGTTTGACCTCGACTACAATCGGGACATCGATCATATTATTGTAATTCCATTTTTCAGAAACAATCATGGTTCCCACCGGAGTTATGATTTTTTCACCAAGTGCAACCACCTTCTCGTGGGCATTTTTACCTAAACTGCTAATTGCGAAATGTTCTGAATCCTTAGGAGTTAACAAAAACGAATAATATGCACTTTCATCCAAATTCTCAAAGTCCACAGAAACCGGACTATCCTGATAAAGCACCTTGTTGCGCTTTGCTATTTTGGTCTTATAGGAATAGTTCACATTAAGACCCAGATTGCGAACCACAGAATCCATCAATGAAGCAGACTTCAATATGATGATTTCGTTATTGATGGTACTCACCAAGCCTTCGTTACCCAGCATCTGGTTCATAACTGACGATGAACGGATTGACTCCGTGCCACTCGTGGCGCCAGTTTTAATCATTATGGAGGCGCTGCTGGCATAAGTCCGTTCCTCCTTACTGACTTTCCAATAGGAAAAGCCAGCACCAATAAGACCGCACAGAATAAACCAATGCAGGTTGCGTAAAATGATGAAAAGTATGTCTTTTATCTGGATGCCGTTGCCATTATCCTCTTCGAGAAAGGACATATCGGCACTATTGTTTTCTACAGGAGCATTTGCCATTTTCAAATCCATTTTTATTTGTTATCGATTACCCATGTTGCCGATGCTTGTTTTGATGGCTATGACCACAGCCAGCACAGAGGCCAATGTCGTTATTGGGGTCAAAACCACACCTAAATTCGCCATCCATTCCTTGAAATATACATAGCTCATGGCTTCCGTCAAGATAATGTCATTCTGTTGCAGCAGGAAAAACTCATCGTTAAAGATATCCGATGAACGCGGATCCATGTAATGGATGACCATTTTGCCATCTTTTTCACGGACAACGCCAATCTTACTTCTTTTAGTATAAAGATTCAGGTCGCCAGCCAACGACAAGGCTTCGAGAAACGTACAACGCTCGTTGTCAATAGTGATAGCCCTACCGCCATTACTTCCCAGAAAATAAATCTTAAAGTTCGTGATACGCACATCGACCAAAGGGTCGGTGAGATAGCCTTCGTTTTTCAGTCGGTATTCTACCGTATCGCGCAGCTCACGGCATGTCAGACCGGCCACTTTCATCTTCCCCAAAATAGGGAACTGTATGTTCCCCTCGACATCGACCAAATAGCCAAG
>JAZQPN010000521.1:0-14133 GCA_045628585.1 Bacteroidales bacterium
GGCTCAATGAGCTAAAAATCAGGTTGCTGACACCCTTTTTCAAGGGTGTGACAATGTCGAAGCACCGAACTAATAGGTAAACTAATTTTGCACACTTACTTATACAAAAGTTTTATAGGTTTTGAGTGTTTTGGTTATAAACTAGGTTAAATTGTATATTATTGCCAAAATAATAGTTTAACTGTCCGCTAAAAGTTTAGCGGACACCATCAAACCAAAAACAGTTTCTTAGAATTCAGAAGTGAAATGGAACTCAATGTCAGGATATTTTTCCATCGCAATCTGCAAGGCGTAAGGTGATTCGGCCAGAAACACGTCTCTTCCGTCCTTGTCTTCAGCCAAATTCAACGATTTACGCATCTTGAAATCATTGAGTTGCGCTTCGTTTTCGCTCGTAATCCAAGCCGTCTTGTAGAGCGAAATCGGTTCGTAGCGGCAGCTTGCATTGTATTCGTGCAGCAAACGGTATTGTATGACTTCAAACTGCAATTCGCCAACGGTACCAATGATTTTTCTTCCTGTCATCTTGCCCGTAAACAACTGTGCCACACCTTCGTCCGTCAGCTGTTCCAAACCTTTTGCCAGCTGTTTCGATTTCATCGGGTCGGAGTTCTCCACATAACGGAACTGTTCGGGCGAGAAACTCGGAATGCCTTTGTAATTCAGGATTTCGCCTTCGGTCAAAGTGTCGCCGATTTTGAAATTTCCCGCATCGTACAAACCCACAATGTCGCCAGGATAGGCTTCGTCGAGCACCGATTTCTTCTGAGCCATGAAAGCCGTCGGATTGGAAAATTTCAATTCACGGCGCTGACGCACATGGAAATAGTTCTTATTGCGTTCGAAGCGGCCCGAAACTACCCTTACGAAAGCAATTCTGTCGCGGTGATTCGGGTCCATGTTGGCGTGGATTTTGAAAACGAAACCCGTAAACTTTTCTTCGGTTGGCTCAATGCGACGTTCTTCGGTGTCGCGGCCAATCGGCGTTGGAGCGATTTGAATGAAACAGTCAAGCAATTCCTTGACGCCGAAATTATTCAAGGCCGAACCGAAAAACACGGGACAGATGTCGCCATTCAGGTAATCCTCGCGGCTAAACTCGTTGTAAACGCCTTGCACCAGTTCGGTTTCGTTGCGCAAAGTCTCGGCATCTTCGCCAATCATCTTGTCCAATTCGGGATTTGAAAGGTCGTCGAAAGCAATGCCTTCAGTGATATGCTGCTTGTCGGAATTGAAAAGATAAAGGCTCTTGTCGTAAATGCTGTAGACACCCTTGAATTTCGGGCCGCTGTTGATAGGCCAGCTCAGCGGCGTAAGATGGATGTCGAGTTTTTGTTCGATTTCATCGAGCAATTCAAAAGGGTCTTTGCCAGGACGGTCCATCTTGTTGATGAAAACGATGATAGGCGTTTTGCGCATACGGCACACCTCGACCAGTTTTTCGGTCTGCGACTCCACGCCTTTTGCCGAATCGATGACCACGATGACGCTGTCGACTGCCGTCAGAGTGCGGAATGTGTCTTCGGCGAAATCCTTATGGCCGGGCGTGTCAAGGATGTTGATTTTGATGCCTTGATAATCGAAGCCCATGACGGAAGTGGCGACGGAAATGCCGCGCTGCCGCTCGATTTCCATCCAGTCGGAAGTGGCTGTCTTCTTGATTTTGTTCGACTTGACGGCACCTGCCACCTGAATGGCACCGCCGTAAAGCAAAAGTTTCTCGGTCAAAGTGGTCTTACCCGCGTCCGGGTGACTGACGATGGCGAAAGTCCTCCGCCTGTTGATTTCTTCAATAAACGACATCGTATCAAGTTTAAAAAAAAAGCAACCCGATTTGGGTTGCTCGCTTTGAGCGGTCCGGACGAGGCTCGAACTCGCGACCTCCTGCGTGACAGGCAGGCATTCTAACCAAACTGAACTACCGGACCAGCCTTGAAAAAGAACTCTATTGCTTTGCTTTGCGAGTGCAAAAGTACAACCTTTTTCATTCTCCGCAAGCGTTTTTTTACTTTTTTTTCAATTATTTTCAATCATAAATCATAAAACGCTCATTTACAACAAGATAAAAACATATATTTTTTTCATTCAATCGCATAAACAAATGCCTGTTCTCCGATATTTTTATAAGGCAACCCCATGTTTTCCGCCTGATTCATCCATTCTTCGGCCAGATAATACGGCACGGAGCCATCAATCAGGAGACAATTCACGGAATAATTATGCAACAATTTGTCAACATTTGGCTTTTGCTTGCCCGTAACTACGAGAAAATCGACGGGAATTCGATAATCCAAACTGTCGGTTGCGGCTTCGCTCTCCTGCCAAAGAGCAATCAAGATGCCGCCAAACGAAATGAGGTTGTCTTTTTTCCTGACTAAGGCATTTTCATAATCGTTCTCCAAGCAAACGAATCCCGCCCGATTCGAAAGGCCGCATTTCGCCCAATTGCCTTTCAAGCTGTAATCCATCGCACCTTCATCGTCAATCAAAGCAGAATCGCACAACAAAACATGCTGATTGCCTTTCACGAAATCGACCGCCGTATGCTTGCGCAGACTATAAAACACGACTTCTTCCTGCTTCTCGACACGATATTGCCGAATCGCGACGGAAAGCGCAAAAACCAAAGCCGACGAAAGCATGGCTATGAAAAACGACCGGCGGCGTGTCGTGACAAGCAAAATCACGAAAAGAAGCAAAAGCAAAAGCATTGTAAACTCCAATCCGTTGATGTAGATACCTTTTATTATGGAAAGCGGCAGACTCTCAACCCATGCAATCAAAACATTCATCACATACACCGCGCCCCAAACCAGATAACCGACCGCGACATTAATATAAGGTATCCACGAAACCAGAAGCAAAACCATGCCGCCCATAATCACCACAAAGGAAATCGGCGTCATGAACAGGTTGCTCAACCAGAAATACACGGTAAATTGATGGAAGTAAAACAAGGTAAACGGCATGGTGGCGAATTGTGCCGCAAGCGCAACCGCAGTAATCTCCCAAACCTTATCCAGCAACTTGTTTTTGAAACAAAACCAGCCGTAAACCGGTTTTTGCAGCAACACAATGCCGACAACTGCAACATAGGAAAGCAAAAATCCGATCTCAAACAGATTATTCGGATTGATGCAGAGCAAGACAAAAGCCGATGCCGCAATCGAATTGACGGCAAAACCTTTCCGGCGTATCAGTTCACCCACAATCACGAAACTAATCATCAGTGCCGAGCGCATGATGGACGGCGAAAGTCCGGCAATCAAGGCATAGAACCAAATCAAGGTCAAGAGAAGCAGCTGTTTGAGCGTTTTCTGCCATTTCTTCCTGTTCAGGAAACTCAGCAGCAAAG
This sequence comes from Bacteroidales bacterium, assembly GCA_045628585.1. Taxonomy (GTDB): domain Bacteria; phylum Bacteroidota; class Bacteroidia; order Bacteroidales; family F082; genus Limimorpha. The sequence continues at coordinate 3,356 of JAZQPN010000521.1, forward strand.
ATGCAAGCAAATAAATGATGCCGACGTGCATACCCGAAACACACAAAATGTGCATTGAGCCTGCCGCCACATAATTCTGCCTCACCTCAACGGGAAGGCTGTCGTCGTAGCCCAAAAGAATGGCCGCAGCCACGCCAAACTCATCGCCTTCAAGTCCGCAACGTCGCAGGGCTTGCAGCAGCAAATCGCGGAAACGGTAGGAAAAAGCATACAACGGATTGCCTTCGTTCACCTTCAAATCAATCCAGTCGGTCTCTTTCAAATAGATTTGTCCTGTAATGCCCTTGCGGGAAAGATAATCGCGATAATCGAATTCTTCGGGATTTTTCGGCGAAGCGACTTCGTCAATAGGTAAGGCAAAGGCTATCAAGTCGCCATAATGAAGCTGCAAAGCCGCATCGGATTTCTGGAAATACGCCATGACTTTTCCGGAAACCGCGCGTATTGCCGACGAATCGGAGTATTGGCTGTCCAAATCCAAAATGACTTTCAGCGAGTTTTCCTTTTCCGTAGGACAATCGTAGACGCGTGCCACATAGCAATTTGCATCTGCTTCAAAGTTACGGAAATAAGTCTTCTGGATGCTAACGTCACGGGTTTGAGTCATGACATAGCCTACACAGAACAAATAGCAGGAAATGAGCACGCCGAAAATCCATTTCCGGTGCAGTTTCGTGCAAAAATGCGAGGCTCCGAAAGCGACGAGAAGCAAAGCCAAAACCATGAAAACCAATGGCAACGACGGCAATCGGAACGACTGGAACGTCACAAAGCACCAAATACCCAAAGCGAAAGGTATCAAAAGCCGCAGGAAAGGATATTTGGTCCAGGCTATCATGGCAAAGGAACAGAAGCGAACCTATCAGTCGTACTCACCCCATTTCATGCAAGCATCTTTCAAAGGCTTTTTGATTGGGATCATAAGAGATGCTTTCAGCTCCAAGGCTTGCAAACGTCTCGTTCCAAGCGACTCGTAATTGCCGCCGCCCCAGCCAATGAAATCGACTTCATGATTCATTTCAGCATCGGAGAAATCGTTCATCAGGCCGAAATCATAACCCAAATCGACTTTCAGAAACATTTTCATCTGATTGATTTTAAATCGGTGAGAGACACCTATGCCAGCCAAGACACTCAACTCGTAAGGGCGGGCATTGGCTTTGGTCAAGGGTGATTCATAATCCAGCGAGCTCACATAAGGGTTCTCGTTCAGGTAAGTACGATGCCACTCTGCTTTGCCATTCAGGAGAAGGCTGAAATTAGGCGCGACGAAGCAATAAGGACGCGTATCACCATCATAACCCAGATAGAGGGTCAATGGCAACCTGAAATCAACGCAATTCATGACGAAACGGTAGTCGACACGCGACGTGTTGATTTCGGTGAAACTTATCTGGAAATCCGAATCGATGACTTTTCTTCCACCATGAACAGCATACATGGCATCAAATCCTACAGAAAAGACGCTATTTACATTCCATTCCACAGCGAGGCCTGCCACTGGGCCGAACAACCCTCTCGGCTTGACTTCTTTCAACGAAGAATAAATCATGTCGCCGCACAATCCGCCTGCTTTCAGGCCAACGCATATACCGCTTACATTGGAGTTGGCGAAATTTCTCTGCTTTAGCGGCTTTTTGCCGCCATCCTGAGCACGAAGTGAAGTCAAGGGCAAAAGCGAGACAATAAACAAAAAAATCAAAATCCTTTTCATAGCCGCAAAATTTAATGAATTGATGAAGGAACGCTGTCAAGCAATGATTCGTTAAACCATGTGTGAGCTTCGGCTATTCCGTCTTTATCCTTGAAAATAAAAATTGATTCAGGGTCGAAACAGCCGTGGTCTCTCGGCACAAAGCCTTCATCAAGATACCTCATGATTTTATAACCATACCTGAAGTCCTGGATTCCTCTTGAGGTGATTTTGCCTGACAGCAGAATCGCATTGACGGGATGTCCTTCGGTTCCAGGTTCTTCCATGTAATATGCCGTGAACAGCGAGTCGTTTTCAGCCGTCACATGACCTGTCAAATACACCGGCGAAGCGTGGTAACAATGCTGTTCCTGTGAATTCATGCCGTAATAATCGGCAATTTGCATAAACTGGTTAGTCAAATTATGATAATACTTTAACGGCGAGCAGTTCCCAATCGGGTAAAATTGCAAATTTGTCGCCAAACACTCAAACTGCAACGAGTCCACCATGAACTGCATGTCGACAATGGGCGGCACGTCGCCAAAAAAAATGTTTTCTTCTCCAAAAAATTCCAACAAATCGGCAGGCAAAAAATCCGTGATAAAAGGAATTTCCTGCGGATCGTTAAGTTGAATCGATTCATTTCCGTCCTTTATGCACGAAGCAAAAGACAGGAACACTAAAATAAAAATCGGGAACACCCACCTATTTTTCATAGCAATCATTTATTAATCAACATCTTGAAAGTCTTCAAGAAACCGTTGTTGTTTATCACGATATAACATAATCCGCTGTTGATGCCATGAATGGAATATGGATATGATTTTGCCATTCCATCAAGGCTGAGGCCGAATTCATCGACAAGCGAGCCGCGCACATCGTATATCCTGACAAGGGTTTCACCCTTCAGATTACCGAAATCTATCGTCACATCACCTGTTGTAGGATTCGGGCTGACTGTGACAGAAGCCATGTTTTCCTCGACGCCAAAATACGTAGTCTTGATGGAAAAACTGCTGGTTTCGGAGCCGCAGCCACCAACGGCGGTGGAATGAAGCTCGACAGGCTCGGTCAGGTAAGAATAAATATATAAGGTGCAAGTCTCGCCTTTTCCATGAGGCACTATGACCCAGTTTGGGCAGTCTACTGTCCACATGACTGTGTCGAGACTGCTGCGCGGATCTGTCAGTTCAATTGCATATTCATAAGCGGAGAAATGCAGTTCGCTGCCGCCGATAGGCCAGTGGTCGCCATTGATGATGTGCCGTGGCGAGTAATCCATATCAAGAACCAAGGTGAAAAGGCTGTCGCAATGCTTAGATGCTTCGTATGCCTTGTGATAGGTTCCGGTTTCGGTATAGATTTCTCCTTGCCAAATAACCGTATCGCATCCGGCTATATATTCGGTGGTGTCAAGTGCAGGTGAATTGTCAATCTCAAGATACAGGGTGTGGATGCTGTCGCAGCCCTGTGCGGTCTGGTATGTGTGATAATAGGTTCCGCTTTGGGTAAAAGTTTCTTCCTCCCATTCAAAGAATTTGCAACCTTCGTAAGAATCCGGATCAGTATATACCGGCATGTTTTCAACTGTCAGATAAAGGGTGTGGATGCTGTCGCAGCCTTGGGCTGTCGGGTAATTGTGGTAATAGGTTCCGCTTTCGGTATATGTTTCTCCTTCCCATTCAAAGGATTGGCAGACACTCTGTGAAACGGGATCGGTATAGGTCGGCATGTTTTCAACCACAAGATACAATGTGCAGATGCTGTCGCAGCCGGTTATGGCTTCATAGGTTTTGGTATAGGTCCCGCTTTCGGTATATGTTTCTCCTTCCCATTCATAGAACTGGCAAACGGTTTGTGAATCCGTAGGACCATATACAGGGACGTTGTCAATCACGAGATTCAAGGTGCTGATGCTGTCGCAGCCCAACGCGGATTCGTAGGTCTTGCTATAAGAGCCACTTGCGGTATATTCATCTCCGTCCCAAATGAAGGATTTGCAAACAACTTTGTCAAATTGAGTATGTATCGTGGCTCTGACAACCACTTCCAGATAAGTCGTATCGCTTTGCTCGATGCCCTGTGAAATGGCGCATCCGTAAGTTCCCGACATGTCAGGAGTGGCATTGGGGATGACAGGATTCTGCTCATTAGAAGTCCAGCTTCCTCCAACCTTGAACCAATGGAAAGCATCGCCAAGACCGCTATTTGCCTGCAGTTGCAAGTCATCGCCTTCGCATACGGGACCGTTGTACGTTACCAACGGAGGAAGGATGGAGCAGTCGGTAGTGGCGTCGCCCCAGTTCTTTTCGAAGTGAATGTTACAAACGCGATTGGAATAATTCGTAATCAGCAAGATATAAAAGTCGCCATGTGAAGCATTTCTGATTACGCAGGTTTCCTCCCAGTCGGTCGAATAGCTGCACGAAACCACCATGTCTTCCGTCAAGCCATTAGGGCAAGGCTCTTGCGGATTGCTGTAAGGTCCCCAGCAGCAGAAATCGATATCCACTTGCGGCGTACTATACATATAAATATCCATACTGCCCGGCTCGTCAATCTGCATATAATACCATGCAGGATTTGGCTGCGTATACAAGCAATCATAGTCCGGCCCGTCTTCGGCATCTGGTGCATCAACGCCGGCCGGAAATTCATACAAGCCGTTATCCGTGCAGAAAGGATACGCATCGGCACATGTTGCATTATCACGGGAAGCTTTCACCGCATTACGTTTCAGCAAAGCGGCATACACTTCCGACGGCAAAGATTCGCGCCAATAGGCAATGGCCTCTCCCCTGTTCTGCTTGTCCCAAGCATCATATTCGAGGAACTCATAGTGGCATTTCGCAACGAAATCCGACCAATCGGCATTTTCGCGCTGAACCACCTGAAGCTGCCCGTGGCCGTCAAGTTGCAATGCAAACGACTGACTCGACTGGACAGAATAGGCATAATACAGACTCTCGTAAAGACCAGCTTCTGGGAATGGCATGGTTGTGGTCTGGGCAACAGCCAGATAAGGCAGGCAACATACCGAAAGACCCAAAAGGACAATTCGGAAACATCTTTTTAAAATACTGGATGTCATGACTTATAGATTTAGATTTGAGTTGCAAAAATAAGGAATCAAATTCAAAATGCAAAATCTCTTTCAAAAAAAGATGCGGCGTTATCACTAAATGACAAACACTTTAACCGTTTTGTTGGCTTTGCCGACATCAATCACAAAGCACAAAGTACTGAATCAATGCAATTTATATAGCATGAATAATCAACAAAGACGGTGTTTGGCATGATTGAAAAAAAGTCAAGCAACATGCCGCGCATATCGCAAAAAACATACTCTGTGCGCCATTTTGCAAGGCAATAATTACTATGTGGCCCAGCATGATGGATGCAAGTTGAAATCGCCGAAAGGCTGCAATGAACCGAGCGGTTACAGGATTCAAGACCAGACAAACAAATGTTTCATAGGTTTTGACTGTTTTGGTCATTAAAGAACAAATTGTTATTGTTGTCAAAAAAAAGAAAGTGGCCAGAAACAAACTACATTTTAAATCTACTCATTTCGACTACTTCGATCAACTCGGCACCCAGCTCAATGAGCGGAAAATCATCTTGCTGAGCTTCGCCTGCGGTGCTTTGCTTGCTGAGCTTGTCGAAGCATCGAAGCATTGCGTCTTTTATGTAGACTAATTCCGCTCACCTGCTTAATTCTTTCAGAAGACAACGATTTTTTCAGCATGGATTTTTCCTCCACATTCGGCAACAATGAAATAGATGCCTCTACTGAAACTGAAATCATATTGATAATCTGCCGTTTCCGTTGGTGAAATACGAAATTCGTCCAACAATACGCTGCGCATATCGAACACTTTCACATTCGTTTTGCCAGATGCAGCATCGAAATGCAAGCTCACATTTCCCGAAGTCGGGTTCGGACTGACCGAAAATCCATTCCATCCTTCACGTTCCCCGACATCATAAAACGAGCATTGCATCCAGTGGCGAAATTCGCGGCTTGTCCCTGAGCAGTCATCAGTCAGAGTTGCAACGAGCCAAACCGAATCGTTAGTAAAAGACAATGGCACAACCGTGCAATTCAGCCCGTCTTCGGAAGGCTCAGCAATCCAATCCGCACCTTCCAAGTGCCAAACCGTGCTGCCCCAATCAGTTTTTCCTGACGGGTCGATGATGGCAAATTCATAGCTGTTGACATGAAATTCAGTAGCAGAAATCACATAATGCGGATTTCCATGACCCATATATTCCAAACTGACGTTTTCCGGAATCCTGCTTGCGCCTAAAGTCAGATGCAGCGTAACCACACTATCGCATCCAAACTGGTTTTCAAACACTTTTTCGTAGACGCCATCGCTATCGTAAACCGAATTACTCCACATATACGACAAAGTGCAAGTATCAACATCAACCATCACATTGTCAATGTCATGAAAAGTCAGCTGCATGCTAACGATGCTGTCGCAGCCCTGCTGGTTTTGCAAAATCTGTTCGTAAATGCCGTTGCTGTCATATTCGATGCCATTCCACCAATAGGTTGCCTCACAGGTTTCAACATCGAGCGATTTTTCATTGCTCAAGCCAAGCGAAAGACTGATGTATACAATGCTGTCGCAACCAAAATGCGACTCAAACCGCTGACTATAAAGCCCGTCTTCCGAATACGTCTGGCCGTTCCAAGAATATGAATCACAAGCGAAAATAGGCAGTGTGTCGTAAGCGATAGCCTCTGTTTCGACATGAACCGTCATCGAAATGCTATCGCGGCATTCGCCATTGCTCAATAAGGCTACAAGCTCCACTTCATAGTCGCCGGGCTGGCTGAAATGATGCAATGGTTCATATTCTTCCGAAACCGTTCCGTCGCCAAAACGCCACAATGCACCGCTGCACGGTTCATGATTTGGCGTGTGGCCCTGACTGTTATAGGAAACATAACTGTTGTTGTTAAACATATATGTACCAGGGCAATAAGTCTCTTCAAAATCAAATTCAGCAACCGGAAAACGTGAAGGATAGGCAGTTGTGCGCAACTCGAAGCCGCAATCAGGATTTCCGATGAATGAAACGAAGCAGCACAGCACATCGTTTCCGGCCATTTCCAAGGAGATTGTTCTCTCCGTAGAAATAATTTCATTTGGCGAATTTTCAAAGTACCATTTGTAATTGAAGCCATAAGGGGCAGAGAAGGTGTTCACCGATGATTCGCCGCAGAAATCCTTCGAAATGTCTTTTTTCGAGCAATCCAGCCTGAAGTAGGCATAGCCGAAACAGCCACCGTCAAGGCAATCGTAAGTCACCAAACGCACCTTGATGTTGCGGCCATGATAAGGCGCCACGTCAAGGCCAACCGATGTCCAGTCATTCCAGTAAACGACGGAACTATGTCCGTGAATCGTGATTTCACTTTCGTTCCAGCCCAACTCAGGCACTGCATGAAAGTCGGCGAATGTGCAATCGTGGTCAATCGGATTATCGTTTTCATCAAGGATTTCCATTGTGAAACGCGGCCTGATTTCAGGAGAGTGGGCGCCTTGACGGTCTTCCATCACAGCGGCATAACGCAAAACCAGCAAGTCGAAATCATTGGTATCCACCAAGATAGAGCACGAAATGCTTTCCGCCTCACCGCCAATATTCCAATTGCCAAGCCGCACTGAATAATCCTCGCCTTCGGGAATCATTTGCAGACGGTTGCCCGTGCGCTCATCAGTGCCCTGACAGGTTATCACCGTGTGATTGCTATATTCGCTATCAGGACCAAAATCACACACACCCTCATGCAAAAAAGGGTTATTGCAGTTCCCATAATAACAATTGACCGACGCATCATGCAAATTGCTCAAGTCAATGCAATTGCCTTTCCACCCGGATTGCCCCTTCAACAAGGCCGACAAAGAGAGTGAAACAATGATTAAAGCTAAACGCGTGACAAAGGTTTTCATAGCGACTCCTTTCCTTTAAAATTCCACCCGCAAAATTATTGCATAACGGTAGCATGTCAAGGGAAAACGCCATGAAATTTTATAAGCAATTATAAGTAAATTCTTATAACAGTTTGATTAACAAATAATTATAAAATTTATAAGTAATTATAAGCAAATCGTCATAATCAATTATAAATCAGTAATTTACGAGAAGATTTTATAATGATTACTTCAAGCCGTTCACAATGATTTCAGCTGCTTTTCCCGATGCGCCGGCATTGCCCATCACGTCTTTCAGGGTCTCGTAATCCTCCAAAAGTTTGCGTTGACGCTTGAAATCGTGCAGCAGCTTGTCCAATTCGTCAGCAAGGTTTTCGGTATTCAGATCGCCTTGAATCATTTCCTTGACGGCTTCCTTGTCCAGAATCAGGTTCACCAGACTGATGTATTTCACCCGAATCAGCGACCTTGCAATCCAATATGAAATCGGATTAGCCCTGTAGCACACGATTTCCGGCACGGTAAACAAAGCCGTTTCCAAAGTGGCCGTTCCCGATGTCACCAAAGCGGCACTGGCATGTTGCAGCAAGTCGTAGGTCTGGTTTTCGACGATTTGCACATTCGCATCACCAGTCAGTTTTTTGTAGAAATCCCTGTCCAAAGAAGAAGCCTTGGCAATTACAAACTGATAATCAGCGAATTTCGGCATCACGCTCAACATAGTAGGTAATGTGCGTTTCACTTCCTGAGCGCGGCTGCCTGGCAAAAGCGCGATGATTTCCTGCTTTTCCGAAAGGTTGTTTTTGCGCGAAAAACTCTGGCGCGAAATCTCATTTGTGTGCGACAAAGCATCCAAAAGCGGATTGCCGACATAACTCACTTTAACATCGTATTTCTTGTAGAAATCCTCCTCAAACGGCAGAATCACCAGCATTTCGTCGACCGACTGCTTGATTTTCTTCACACGGCGGCGTTTCCAAGCCCAAACCTGTGGCGAAATGTAATAAAACACCTTGAGGCCGTTGTCGTGAGCGAATTTCGCCATGCGCAAATTAAAACCCGGATAATCAACAAGAATCACTGCATCAGGCTTGTAGGAAAGCATGTCTTTCTTGCACTCCTTTATGTTATTAAGCACTTTCCGCAGGTTGACCGCCACCTCTACAAAACCCATGAAAGCCATGTAACGGTAATGCTTCACCAAGGTCGCGCCCTGCTTTTTCATCAAGTCGCCGCCCCATGCGCGGAATTCCGCGTGAGCGTCTTTCTTCTTCAGTTCGGCCATCAGATTGGAAGCATGCAAATCGCCCGAAGCCTCGCCCGCTATGATGTAATATTTCATTTCAGTATCAGATTGTTACACAATAAAACTAAATCAAGAAAAACACGAGAAGCATCCCTATAATGGTGACGAGCAGCACGCCACGGCCCATTTTGTCGAGATTCCATTTCACCAACATCATCCTGAACAGAATAATGCCCGGAATGAAGGCCAAAAGCCAAGGAGCCCTGAAATAAGGTTCGCCCCACGGAATCAGGCTGAGCAAGAAATAAAACAATCCGAAACTGGCCGCACCAGCCAGCAATCCCAACCAAAAGTTATCCTTGATTTCCATTTTCTAAAAGCATTGATTCATAAATCCTTAAACTTTCAAAAGCCGATTTTGCAGTCCAATCGTATTGCGTCGGCACCACCGAAACATAATTGTGCGCAATGGCATATAAATCCGTATCGGGTTTCATATCATTGCAAACAAATTCGCCTTTCAAATCATAATACACATTGCCATTTTCATCATGATGCGCTTCAAAAGGCTCGACCCATTTCCCAGTTGCCTGACGGCAAATCTTTATGCCTTTCAGCGGTTCGTCGCAACGTTTCGGGAAATTCACATTCAGGCAGACACCTTTCGGCAGACCTTCGGCAAGCACTTTTTTCGTGATTGACAAAATGGCAGCATCCAAATGGTCGAAATCGGCATCAGCATCAAAGCAATCGAGACTGAAACCGATGGCCGTCATGCCATCCATGCAAGCCTCGACCACCGCCCCGACCGTGGCGGAATAAACCACAGTAGAACCCGCATTCGAACCATGATTGATGCCCGAAACGACCAAATCGGGCCAGCGTTCCAGCACACGCTGGTAGCCAAGTTTCACACAATCAACTGGCGTTCCGTTGCAATGGTATTCCTTGTAGCCCTCACCTTCTTCAGCCAAACGCACATAAAGCGGCGATTGCAAAGTGGCGGAATGACTTTTCGACGACATCACTTGTTCAGTCGAAATCACCACCACATCGCCAAGCGTTCGCATCAATGAAGTCAGTTTCTTCAGGCCTTTTGCGTGGCAACTGTCATCGTTTGTAATCAATATCAAAGGTCGTTTTTCGCTCATATTCAATAAATCGGTTTGCAAAGATACAAAAAGCGGACAATTATGTCACTTATCATTCAAAAAAGGCTTTTGGCTATTGGCAACTGGCTTTTGGCTTATTGGTTCATGAAACGCAATCCTACAAAATGGTAAAAGATTGAGTGCCAAAGGCCAAAAGCGGGAAAATCAGAAATCCTTCAAGACCTGATAAAGCCGTTGCGTCGGCATGCCCATCACATTATAAAACGAGCCGTTCAAGCCCGAAATGCCAACGTAACCAATCCACTCCTGAATGCCGTAGGCACCAGCTTTGTCGTAAGGACGGTAATTATCAACATAATAAGCCATTTCATCTGCATCAAGCACGGCAAAAGTCACCTTCGATTTCACGCCAAAAGTCTTGATCTTTTTTACCGTGCGCACCGTCACGCCCGTCACGACATGATGCGTCTTCCCTGACAAAAGCGCCAACATGCGCAAGGCATCGTCGCGGTCTTTCGGCTTGCCAAGTATTTCATTTTCAGCAATCACGACAGTATCGGAAGTAATAATGAGATAATTCTCAGGCAATTCGTTTTCATCAAAAGCCTTCGATTTCTGCTGGCTCAAAAACTGCGGGACTTTGTCCAACGGCATTTCGGCAGGAAAATTTTCAGGCGTTTCCTTGGTCAGAATGGTGAATTTCACGCCCATGCCACGCAGCAATTCCTGCCGGCGCGGCGATTTGGATGCGAGAATGATATTGTATTTGTTTA
>JAZQPN010000522.1:0-5292 GCA_045628585.1 Bacteroidales bacterium
AAACATGTTCATCGAGAACAAAGCCAAAAACAAGGCTGCAAAAATACTTTTCTTCATTGTAATTGTGTTTTTAAGTGTGAAAAATTGTGTTGATAAATATTAGATTTTGCAATAATACGACTTTTCCCTATCACTCTGAAAATAGATTTTTTCGAGGCATTATTTATTGCACTTTTCAAAGAAATTGATGGCTTCAAGTTCCTTCCGCATAGCCATTTCTTCTTCGTCAGTCATGTTTTGGAATGGCGTGCGGTTCAGACCAAGATTCAGCCCCAAGAGTTTCATGATGCGCTTGCCAGCCACGATGTTGCCGCGATAATGGCAAATCACATTAATCACATCTTGGGCATAATTCTGCAACTCCCTCGCCTTGGCCAAATCGCCGTTTTTCCAAGCCTCGATGATGCCGACCAAGCAACGACCGTTGTAGTTGGAAGTGCCACAAATGCCACCTTGCGTGCCGCACATTTCCAATGATGCCAAAATGGTCTCGTCCTGACCGTGAAGCATATCGAAACGGCCATTCTTGTAAAGCATACATTGGTTGAATTCATACAAGCTCTCAAACGTGTATTTCACGCCGGCAAAATTCGGGATGCGGCCATCGACGGCTTCCAGAAACTTCACCATAGGCAGATAGGCATTGTTGAAAGCAGGAATGTGATAATAATAGAACGGCAGTTCAGGTGCGCCGCAAGCGATTTCCTCGCAATATTTCACCAATTCCTCCACGCGGTTGATTTTCGGGAAAGGCGTAGCCATGGCGCCAATGCCCCAGGCACCGATTTTCTGAGCGTGTTCGGCCAGCATCTTGCTGTTGCGGGCGCAGCAACTGCCCACATGAACAATGACCTTGAAGCCTTCGGGTGCAGCTTTCACCCAAGTCTCGGCCAACTTCATGCGCTCGTCTTCGGTAAGCATGTAACCTTCGCCAGATGAACCGTTTACGAAAACGCCTTTCAGTCCGTTGCGCTGTAACAAAGCGGCATATTCGGGAACAATGTCGTAATTCACGTCTCCATTTTCCTTGAAAGGTGTAAACGGAGCATCTATCAAACCTATGATTTTCTGCATGATTTTGTCTTTTTGAAATTTTCGGGCAAAGATATGGCTTTTCCGTTTGGAAAAACACAGACATTAGAAAAAACAAAAACGCCGAATTGAAAAAAACATTCATTGAAGACGTTTTTCCTTATAAATCAGAAATTCTTCCTAACTTTGCAAAACAAAAGTTGAACACTTTTCGCGACTGCAATTATGAAAACTTTCAATACGACAGGCACTTGCCGCCCTACCGAACACTATATGGTTGACATTACCGAACGTCTGGAAATCATACGCAAGATGATAGAAAGAGGCGACTATTTCTGCATCAACCGAGGAAGACAGTACGGTAAAACCACCACATTAGAAGCCATCAGTACAAGACTTTCGGGTGAATTTTGTGTATTCAAAATCAGTTTTGAAGGACTTAGCGACAAGGCTTTTGCAGATGTCAATACTGCTATTGCGGTTTTTTTGAAATTGTTGCGACAAGAAGCGCGTTACACCCGAAAAGAGGGAAAACTTCAGAACCTTCTTGATGAGGTTGCTCCACGCGGTTTGACCGCTTTCGATGAGATTGACTTTGCCGATGTGATTGCCGAACTTTGTTCCTTGTCGTCAAAACCTATAGTCGTGCTGATTGATGAGGTTGACCAAGCCAGCAACAACGATGGATTTGTCAAATTCCTTTCGGTATTGCGCAATATGTTTCTGAAGAAAAGCGTTTCGCCCACTTTCCAATCTGTCATCCTTGCTGGCGTCTACGACATCAAAAACCTCAAACTGAAGATTCGCCCTGAAGATCAACATCAATACAACAGTCCTTGGAACATCGCCATGCCTTTCGATGTTGACATGAGTCTTCCGACCGATGGCATTGCGGGAATGCTTGCCGAATACAAGGCTGACCACAGACTTGCATTTGACGAAAAGTTTGTGGCACAAATGATTCACGATTACACCTCGGGTTATCCATTTCTTGTCAGCCGCATTTGCCAGATAATTGACAGCGAACAGTTTACATGGGATAAAGATGGCATTTTGAAGGCTGTGAACAAGATACTTAATGAGGGTAGCACTTTGTTTGACGACATTGTGAAGAAGTTAGACGAGTTCCCCGAATTGGAAAAAACCATCAGGCGTGTCCTTTTCAATGGGTATCGGTATACCTTTAACTATTATGACAAGGCGACAAATCTTGCCTTGATGTTCAATTTTGTAAAACAAGAAAACGGAACATTTGCCGTTTCATGCCGTTTGTTTGAAATATGGTTTTACAACTATTTCATCTCTCAGGACAAACAGTCTGCTGCATTTCAGCAAGGCATGGCCGAAAAAAACCAGTTTATTCATGATGGCATCCTCGATATGCCTCTCCTTCTGGAGCGTTTTGCCATTCACATGAACCAAACCTACGCAATGGATAAGGAAAACGAGTTCATTGAGAACGATGGCCGCAAGATATTCCTCACCTATCTTCGCCCAATCATCAATGGCATAGGAAGTTACCATATTGAGGAACAGACCCGCGACATGGATAGGATGGACGTGGTTGTCGATTATTTAGGCAAGCAATATGTCATAGAACTCAAGATATGGCGTGGCAACGCTTACAATGAACGTGGCGAAGAACAGCTTTGCCGCTATCTCGAATACTTTGACCTCCAAACCGGTTACCTTCTGTCGTTTTGTTTCAACCAGAAAAAGAAATCAGGGCTACTGCCACCTGTTACACTGAATGGCCGCACTTTGATTGAAGCTATAGTTTAGATTTCATCGACATGAAAAAGGAAGAAGCATTAAAGTTAATAACCGCTGTCGAAAAACAATATAAAGGTTTCAAAGATGGTGGAGAATCGTTTCTTATCGGAATGACAAATGAGTTTTATCTGTTAAGAGAGAACGACCAACAAGATTTTTGTTCTTTTCTGATTGATGAAATTGAATACGACCGTTTTAACTTGTGTTCTTTGTCAATATGTTTGTTTAAGAAAATAGGCAAGCCGAAGGATGCTGTGGAAATTATTGGCATATTCAAGCGAAACAGAATGACAAAAACAATAGAGTGGAAAGTGTCTGTTGTTGAATTGCTAATTTCTTTGGATTATTTGGATGAGGATTTCTTTTATAGTATTGTAAATGAAGATTTTATAAAATGCCAAGAAAAGTTGTATTATATTATAGTTCAGTATTGCGCTAAAACACCTTTAAAAGGCATTCCTTTGTTGTCAGATTATTATTTAAAGAATCTGCTCCATCCAGATTTTGTTGACTTCTTAACAATAAGAATCGGTTATTTGTATGCTGTTTTTATCAAAAATGAGTTTTCATATTTATCGTCTTTGATAGATGTCTTATTCGAAAAGAATAAAAGAATATGTAGATATTTCGTGCTTATTTCAATTGTTTTCCTTGAAAATGATTTGTCAAAAAATTGTTCAAGTCAACTATCTCAAAAAGGTTTATCATATTTATACAGTATGAAAGAGAAATGCAAATGAGCATTTTAAAGGGAAAAAGCATTTGTAGAATTTACAAGCAAATTTCATCGACATGAAAAAACTCCATCTAATCATCGTTTTACTGCTGCCTTTGCTGCTGAAGGCGCAACCCGTGAAAGTGGCTTGCGTGGGCAACAGCGTCACTTTCGGCTATGGCTTGGAAAATCCTGAAAAGGAAAGTTATCCAGTTCAGTTACAGCAACTTTTGGGTGAAAACTACTTGGTGAAAAACTTCGGCAAAAGCGGCGCAACGCTTTTGAGGAAAGGCCACAGACCTTACAACGAGCAGGAGGAATACAAAAACGCCATCGGCTTTGCAGGCGACATTGTCATCATTCACCTCGGTCTAAACGACACCGACCCGCGCGACTGGCCGAACTATGGCGATGATTTCATCAAAGACTATCTTACTTTGATTCAGGATTTTAGGACGGCAAATCCGAACTGCAAAATCTACATTTGCCACATGACGCCTATCGGTCACAACCATTGGCGCTTTAAATCGGGGACAAGAGACTGGTATTGGAAAATCCAGCATTGCATTGAAGTCGTGGCTGAGCAAGCCGACTGCCAACTGATTGATTTGCAAGAAATACTTTATCATCGCCCCGACCTTTTCCCCGATGCCCTGCATCCAACAAAAGAAGGTGCCGGCATCATTGCACAGCAAGTCTATGAAGACATCACGGGCGATTTCGGGGGCTTACAAATGCCTGATTTCTATTCCGATAACATGATTTTGCAGCGCGATATTCCTTTGACAATCAGCGGAAAGGCAAATGCCGGCGACCAGATTTCGGTGCTGCTGCGCAAGCCTGAAAAAAGAAAAGCGAAGGAAATACAAACGCAACAAACCACAGCGGGAAAAGATGGTCGATGGAGCGTAACGCTCAACCCGACAGCGGCAGGGACGAATTACACTTTAATGATTCGGTGCCTCACTTCGACAAGCTCAGTGAGCAATAAGAGTCAGCACTCTGAGCCTGTCGAAGAGCGCAGCAAAACTAAACATCTCACTTCGAAAAGCTCAGTGAGCAACGAAATCACCTATAAAAACATTGCGTTCGGCGAAGTCTGGCTTTGCTCGGGCCAATCGAACATGGTTTTTCGTGTCGACCAAAGCATTGAAGATGAGCAAAATGAAATCAAGGCTTATCTTGCCACAAATCCCGATATCCGCCTTTTCAATGAAAAATGCAATTGGCTGACCAACGATTACGAATGGCCTGAAACGGCTTTGGATTCCGTCAACCGGCTGATGCACTTTGCCCCTGCCAAATGGGAGATGTGCAACGGGCAAAACACCACGGAGTTTTCCGCCGTCGCTTTTCAATTCGGCAAAATGCTTTCCGACAGTCTGAATGTTCCCATCGGTTTGATTCTGAATGCCGTAGGCGGTTCTCCTGCCGAAGCCTGGATTGACCGCAAGACCTTGGAATTTGAATTTCCCGATATGCTTTACAATTGGAAAGACAGCGATTTCATCCAGCAATGGGTGCGCGACCGCGCCAAAAAAAACATTGCCAAATCGGCAAACAAGTTGCAACGCCATCCTTACGAGCCTTGCTATCTGTTCGAGTCGGGCATTTTGCCGCTGCAAGGCTGCGCCATCAAGGGCGTGATTTGGTATCAGGGCGAATCGAATGCGCACAACATCGAGACGCACGAAAAACTGTTTCCGCTTTTGGTGCAAAGCTGGCGCAATTGCTTTGGCGAAAAATTGCCTTTCTATTTTGTGCAATTGTCG
>JAZQPN010000523.1:0-3935 GCA_045628585.1 Bacteroidales bacterium
GGCTCACAGAACGACATGGCTACGATCCGACTTTGATAAATGGTTCCAGCGTTGATGTCAATAGTCCTATCCACAAATTGAAAAAACTGCAGAGTCTGTATCTGACGGGTAAAACCATTTATAATGCAACGGGAACGGACTATAATGAAGTTACGCTTTCAAGTCTTCCAACCTATCAGAACAAGTTCCATATCAACGAAGGCAGCTATCTGAACGTGAAATATCCGGTTTACGGACCAGATCCATATAATGAAGAGAACCAAATCATCGTCGGATGGCTTTATGGCGAACTGAAGGGCTTCTTCTATACGGTGACATCATCACATTCTTCGTTTGCATATGCACGTCCTAAGTATGCAGTAAGTTCACATTGTCCTAATACATATAACAATGCAAATGATGGCGGTTTTGTCAGTTATCTTCCTGAAAAAAACACCTATAGCATTACAGGCGAATTTGTTGAAACCGGCGGCGTTCAGGTGCCTTTCACCAACCAGACGCCACCCAGCAAGGACGATGTACAGTACTATCGTTTCTGGGCATTTAAGGAACCAGGCGACAACTACCGCGAAGGCGTTTTGGTGGCTAAATCTAATGGCCTCGAGACAAAGCAATATCAAGTCACGACTTGCGAGGTGGAATTGCCAGCTGCTACGGGCTGCTATTTTAAGGTGCGTTCCATCGATTGGGGCATGGATGTGGCTGGCATTGATGCGGCCATCAATGTGACGAAGGATAACAAGTGGTCGTATTGGAATGATGAGGAATGGGGAATATATCAATCACATACCTTATATGAGGAACTTGATACCATAAATGGAATAGGTTCACAGATTCCGGCACAACTGCGTTTACTGGATGCAGCGCCGAATACGGTCTTCGGACTTGCCGTGTCGCCTGCCGGTTCGCTAAAGCCTGACATTGTTGAAATGAACGGTGATGTTGTAGCTGGAACAAAATCGGCTTTGATAATCAGCGGAAACACTTCAACTGAGCATCTGTCCACTCGGCGCTTTATGGTTGCTACCGAAAATCTAACCGAGACGCCTAAACTCACTTTCATGCTTACTTATAGCAACAAATTGGAAAGAAATGCAGTGCTTTCTTCCATTACCATTGTTTTCGATGAGTATAGTTGTGAAACCGATGAATTGATAGGCACAACGGACGTGGAGTTAGTGGTAAACACTGAAACAGTCATTGACCAGGATTTCAAGATACCAGGCTATGCCTTGATGTATGGCAAAGGCAATAATGGCGATGTCTATAATACGAAAGTCGTGTTGCCGACATTCCAAATGCAGCCTGGCAGCACTTCATCTACCTTTAAGGTTGTCGGTATCCAGACTGACTTGAAAGAGCCACTCACCGGTAATGAATTGACGCTTCAGCCCGTCTCTTATTTTGAAGAACATGAAGGTACGGTGAATGACATTGCAGTGAAATATGGCACTTCATTGACTTATGATAATGTTCAGGGCTGGTTGACGGGTTATAATCTGGATGATCCTGATGAACATATGTATGACGTGTATGATTTCGTTTCGGGCACTCCTGTAGAACTTGGTACGGTTGATGGCCGTCAGCATTTCGGTATTGCTTTGGATTTGTATTATAATGGAGAAATCATGATTTCTCCGAATGACTACCATTTGGGAACAATCACATTTACCGTGGAGTTTGATAATTATGAATCAGGGAGACCTACACAATTCGATATTGTTTTTGATATTACCGAGCGTGGCGCTGCCATCAACTGGTATGTGGATGGAGTGGAAGGAAGCAACCTCTATTCCGGCAAGTTCCCGAATAGGGCGAAGAAATCGTTGAGTGGCGTGTTCAATTCGTCATCATTTGCCCCGAGTGATAATATCTTCATCGTTAATACGGTAACCATCAACGATTCGCACGGTACCGAATGGAGCGGCTTGCAGTATGGCAGCAATAATGTTTATGTCTATCGCTATCCGGGTGGCCATCTGGAAGAGGACAATGCGACTGGACCCGGTGCCTTGCCTCAGTTTACAGGTACGATGGTCTCTGTCAATAAGGACTTCATTATGCGTGGCATCACCCTTGATGGTATGAATGAATGGAGCGGAAAATTCCACGAACTGCTCAATCCGAACTATTATGTAAATAGTCTTCAGCCAGACTATCCGAATCATCCTGAAGATTACACCACTATCGAAATCACGCCATCGGCTCCGCTTGTCGAGATCAACAATGGCGCAAAGGTGTCGTTCTATAGAAGCAATATGGAAAACAACCTCAACAATTCAGGCAATGGCGGTGGTATCAAGATAAATAGTGGTACCCTTACGCTCAATGATGGTTGTAACATTACAGGCAACCTTGTCAATGATGGTTATAATGGTGCTGGCATTTATGTGTCAAGTGCAGGTGTTTTGAATGTCAGTGGCGAAGTCCGTATCGAAAACAACACTTCCGATAATCAGCCGAATAATGTCTATCTGCCTACCGCTGACCAAAAGATCAATATTGACTATCAGAAAGGCGGTCTTACGGGCAATTCCCACATTGGCATCACCAAGACAGCTTTTCCGGAAAACAGTGGCTTCACGCCAATCGCCTTCTCCGAAACCGTTGACCAGGCCGCCGAGGCTTATCGCCGCGGTTACTTCTTCGACGATAAGGGAATGTATGCTGTGGTTTATGATCCAAGCAATCCAGACTTGGGCCCGAATACGCTTTATTTTGGACAAACCTGGGTGACGCATACGAATGCGAAACCTACTGGCTTTGCCCTCGATAATATCGATTCCGATGAAGACTTGGCTTGGGTTATATCCATGGTCAACGGCTTCAATGGTCAAACTGCCAATCCTAACCTTAATGTGACTATCACTGAAGATTTGAATATGAGCAGATACATCTGGGTGCCAATCGGCAATAGCACCCACAAGTTCAGTGGCGTGTTTGATGGCGGCGGCCACCAGATCAACGGCTTGGTCTGCTCGATGAGCGGCCTTGGTGCTGTGGGTCTGCTGGGTTATGTCGATGGCGCTAATGCCGAGGTGAAGAATGTCTTTGCCATGGATGCTACCCTCGAGGCTCCCGACCAGAACTACATGGGCAGCATCGCCGGTGTGGTGAGCGGCGGCGCTACGGTGCATAGCTGCGAAGGCGCCCTCGATTTGCATACAAGCAACGTGAACACCGTTATGGGCGGTCTCGTCGGTCTGCTCGATGGCGGCAACGTCCATTCCTGCATATCAGCAGCCAACCTCAACGGTTATCTGATGGGTGGACTTGTCGGTCAGACACGCAACAATGCAAGCATCAAGAACAGTTATGCCTACGCCGGTGTTACCTACAAAGGTGCTGGCGGTCATCATATCGCAGGCATGGTTGCCGATAACGAAGGTACGGTTGAAAGCTGCTACATCCGTCTCAGAGACAGCTACGATTTGAATGAGGAGAGCTTCTTCGTCCTGGCTGACAAGAATGGCGGCACCGTAAACCAATGCTATTATGCTGATGGCGTTACTGAGGATTATGGCTTGTATAATACTGGCAATGCGCCAAGCAATTGCGACGTCTATTTCCCAGGCACGCATCCTTACACCTATAATGAAAACTACAATAGAGTAGGGAACAAGACCACTGGCGATTATCTGCTTGACATATTGAATGACTATGCGGAAACAAATGACATGGACACTTGGTTCCGTTCGGCATCAGACCTCAACGAAGACTTGCCGCTGCTGCGCTTCCCGAACCTCGCTTCGGTGAGCAATGTGGCAGGCAGCCCGAAGTTCTACTACCTGAACAGCTTGCAGGCTGCATTCGACAAGTTTGGTACGGAAACCACAAAGAATGTCTATGTCGATGTTTATGGCAACAGCGATGTTGAAACTACAGGTAGCAACACAGGCAGCAGCAAGATCAAGCTTGCCATCAACGAGGATGCT